>NZ_LZGO01000082.1:0-516 GCF_001690235.1 Gilliamella sp. wkB292 | reverse complement strand
TCTATTTAAACAGAAATTCTATTTAAAATCTGTTTATTATTATATTATCTATTTAAAATATAAATTATTTCTTAAAAAGTAATTATCTGACCGAATCTTATGATGAATAAAACCATTTGTCTTTCTATTATTATACCTTGTTATAATGTTGAAAATTACATTAAAAATTGCTTAGATTCTTTAATTAGCCAATCTTACATATCTAAAGAGGTTATCTGTATAGATGATGGTTCCACTGACAATACAATCTCAATTATTGAAAAATATGCATCATGCTATGAGTTCATCAAAATTTATAAACAAACAAATCAAGGGGTAAGTGCAGCTCGAAATAAAGGGATTGAATTAGCCACAGGTGAATATATCTTATTTATTGACTCTGATGACATCCTAAATCCCGATTTACTGCAATATTTCGAATTATCGCTAAAAACAAATCCACAGTTGGAGTTATTTTATTTTGATTACACAGCTTTTACAGATAAAAATATATTAAAGTTAGAACATATAACAGGC
>NZ_LZGO01000081.1:0-46226 GCF_001690235.1 Gilliamella sp. wkB292 | reverse complement strand
AGACATATAGTAGGATATTTATTATATCAACACAAGCAATAAAATGAATTTTTATTCACTTTTTATGAATTTAATTTCATTTTTAATTTAAATTTTCGAAAGCGATTTGGACATTCTAGCGATTTATTTCATTTAACACTTTAAAAGATAGATATTTTGGCGTGATTATATGAGTCATCACGCACCAAAAATAGGTGAAGTCTAAGAAAAAGTTAGATGTAATACTAAAAAGATCCTGTCGAATAAATACGACAGGATTTTAAAATTATTTTAATTGAGTTGCAGAACGTAACATTGCAATGAGTAATTCCCAATAACGAATTACACTTTGAATATTAACTTTCTCATCAGGTGAGTGTGGTGAAACAATGGTTGGGCCAATTGAGATCATATCCATATTAGGATAAGACTGTTTAAATAAGCCACATTCTAATCCAGCATGGATAACCATAATCTTCGGTTTTTGCGAGAAGATTTCATAATACTTATCTTGTGCTAACTGTAAAAGACTCGAATTTAAATTTGGCTCCCAACCAGAATATCCCCCTTTTATTTCATAATTCGCATTAGCTAATTGACTGAGTGAGATAAGTGTTGAAACAACCGCATCTTTTGCACTATCAACTTGTGAACGAATTAAAAAATGAACATAAAGTTGGTTATCTTCAATATTCACAATGCCTAAATTTAATGAGGTTTCAACAACACCCTGCAATTGATCACTCATTCGCACTACGCCATTTGGTGCCGAATTTAGCCAATTAATAATTTTATTTTGGTGTTCTGTCGTTAAAACGCGTTTAATCTTATCAGATTTAACTTCAGTTAAGGTAATTTCTAGGTTTGGCTCGACTTTTCCTAATTCATTTTGTAATGTCGATTTGTATTGTTCAATAATAGATTCTAATTTAGATAAATCATCTTTACTTAAACTGATTTCGACAAAAGCTTCTCGTGGAATTGCATTACGGAGTGAGCCGCCTTTAATATCAGCAAGGCGAAATGAAATATCTTGCGCATATTCAGCTAAAAATCGCGCCATTAATTTAATCGCATTACCGCGCCCTAAATGTATATCACAACCAGAATGTCCTCCTTTAAGACCTTTAAGTGCGATCTGCATATAACAATCATGTTTTTCAGGTATAACCGCATAAGTCACAGCGAAAGTTGAGGTGAAATCAACCCCTCCAGCACATCCAGTAAAAATTTCGCCTTCATCTTCAGAATCAGTATTAATCAAATAGTGACTTTTTAACCAATTAGGTTGTAAACCGAATGCGCCATGCATGCCTGTTTCTTCCGACGTTGTCACTAAAACTTCAATTGGACCGTGTTCAATAGCTGGATCGATTAAAACAGCTAAAGCAGATGCCAAACCTATACCATTATCGGCGCCAAGTGTCGTTCCTTTTGCTTTAACCCATTCGCCATCAACATAGGCTTCAATAGGATCAGTAAAAAAATCATGGACAGTACCTTCATTTTTTTGTGGAACCATATCCATATGAGCTTGCAATGCAATTGATGGGCAATGTTCCATCCCTTTAGTTGCAGGTTTTGTTAACAAAATATTACCAACTTTATCAAGTTCACAACTGATGTGATGTGAATTAGCAAAATCAACAATATATTTAGTTATCATTTGTTCATGATGAGAAGGGTGTGGAATGTTACAAATATCATTAAAAATCTGCCAAACAAATTTTGGCTTTAGTGTAGATAGCATAATTTAACCTCAATATTATGTCATTAATGAATTAATGAGTGGTTTTTTTTGTCTAATCACTCTATAATAAGGTGCAATTTTACATCTATTTCAAGTCCATTAATATTAATTTATTAACGATTAAAATTGCAGGTTACTCATGTCAATAGAACAAATACTAACAGAAGAAGAAATTCAAGCTAAAAAACAACATAAAGCAGAACTCATCGCTGAAAAAGAAAAATTCAACGTAACATGGGAAATGCTACAATCCTATGGTCGACAACTTTCAAAAAGATTATTACCCGCAAACCAATGGAAAGGCATCATTGCTGTTAGTCGTGGTGGTTTAGTTCCTGCTGCTATTCTTGCTCGTGAATTAAGTATCCGTTATGTCGATACTGTTTGTATTTCAAGTTATGATCATGATCATCAACGCGAAAAGTTAATATTAAAACAAGCAAATGGCGATGGCGAAGGTTTTATTGTCGTTGATGATTTAGTTGATACAGGTAATACAGCTCATACTATTCGAGATATGTATCCTAAAGCACGCTTTGTGACTATTTTTGCCAAACCAGCAGGTAAACCATTAGTTGATGATTATATTGTCGATATCGAGCAAGACACTTGGATTGAACAACCGTGGGATACTGGGGTAATGTTTGTAAAACCGATTAGTGATCATAAATAATAAGGATACTAAGGTTGTGATGACAAATACCGAAAACCTATCAGAAAAGATCTTTAAACCACAATATGATTATCCTGAAACAACCACGCTGGTCAATCGTATCGATTGCAGCGCAGGTAACAGTGTTAGCCCATTAGATGGTGAAGTTGATTCAAAATGGTATCGGATTGTCAACCCTATTTTATGGTATTGGCGTGGTTTACCCAAATTAGAACTGGAAGAAGTACTATCAAAAATAGCAGCCTCGACCAAACGCCATACCAATGATAACTGGTTAGATTCAGTTATTGGTTATCAACCAGGTAATTGGATTTATGAGTTTTTGAATCAAGCAGCAAAATGGCAAGCCAAAGCGGATTCTATCGATAAATCCAATTTAACCGAAGATGATAAATCTAAACTAAATCAATATTATTTGATTGCTAGTCAATATTGTAGTATTGCAAGCTATCCTCATTTTAAAAATGATGAGCTAGCTATGTATGCGCAAACTTGTGCTTATCAAGCTTATCATAAGGCATTAGGCTATTCACCATTTACAAGTAAAGAATTGGAATTTAACGTCGATGGACGTAATGTTAAAACAATTTTACATTTACCACAAAATTGTGATGGTGTATGCCCTGTCGTCTTAGTATGTAATGCATTAGGTAATTTACAAATCGATTATTACCGATATTTCAGTGAATTTTTAGCACCAAATGGACTAGCTATGTTAACAGTCGATTTACCAACTGTTGGTTTTAGTCGTAACTTCGCTTTAACACAAAATAGTAGCCAAATTTACCAAGCTATCATTGAACAGCTTTCAAACATTCCTTGGATTGATAGTAATCGTGTTATTGTTGCGGGCTTTCGATTTGGCTCACATATTGCAACGCGTTTAGCTTACTTAATGCCAAATAAAATTAAAGGGTTATTTAATTTCACGCCTTTTGTTCATGAAATGTTTGTAAATAAAGAATTACAAAAAAGTCTTCCTAATGTTTATAAAGACATGTTAGCAAGCCGCCTTGGATTACCTTGTGTATCAAACCAGCAATTAGCAGCAGAATTAAATTATTTTTCGCTAAAAAATCAAGGTCTTTTGACCCATGCTTGTTCTTTGCCTGTTATGAATATTGTTTTTGAAGGTGATAAATTAAGTAGTATTAATGAAGCAAAATTAATTCATTCAACTAAGCAAAATAAAATAGTTACAATACAAAAAACACCATTACAAAAAAACTTACATGATGCTCTAACGCAATCGGTAAAATGGATGGAGACTATTTTGTAATACATTATTTTAAAAAGAGTATTGTTATGGACAATAAAAAACAACAAACTGTAGTGGTTAAACTTGGTACCAGTGTATTGACTGGTGGCACGAAAGAACTAGATCGTGCTCGAATAGTTGAATTGATTCGACAATGCTCTTACTTACATCAAGCCGGACATAAAATTATCATCGTTACATCTGGCGCAATTGCTGCGGGTCGTGAATACCTAAAATTCCCTACTCTTCCTAATACCGTTGCATCAAAACAATTGTTAGCATCTGTTGGACAAAGCAAGTTAATACAACTTTGGGAACAATTATTTTCGATTTATAAAATCTACATTGGTCAAATGTTACTAACGCGGGCCGATTTAGAAGATCGTGAAAGGTTTTTAAATGCTCAAGATGTCTTAAAGGCAATGTTAGATAACCATATCATTCCCGTAATCAATGAAAATGATGCTGTCGCTACAGCCGAAATCAAAGTTGGAGATAATGATAATTTGTCTGCACTAGCGGCTATTTTAGCCCAAGCAGATAAACTTATATTATTAACAGATATCGAGGGCTTATATACAGCCGATCCTAGATCCGACAAAAATGCAAAATTAATCGAAGAAATTGAACACATTGACGATCATTTACGTAGTATCGCAGGGGATAGTGTTTCAGGTCTTGGCACCGGAGGCATGAGCACTAAAATTCAGGCAGCCGAAGTGGCGGGTAGTGCTGGCATAGAAGTCATCATTGCTGCTGGAAATAAAGAAAATGTGATAATTGATGCCGTCAATAATCAAGCGGTGGGCACGCGTTTTTTACCACAAAAAACCCCATTAGAACATCGTAAGCATTGGTTATATGGCGCGCCAAATGCCGGAAAAGTCATACTAGATGACGGTGCTGTCAACGCGATTTTAAATAATGGTAGCTCGCTCTTACCTAAAGGAATTGTAGCGGTGGAAAAAGATTTTTCGCGTGGAGAAGTCATTGATATCTGTGATAAGTCAGGAAAACGAATCGCTAGAGGTGTAAGTCGTTATAATAGTGATGCATTAAAACAAATTGCAGGACACCACTCTCAAGAAATCAACCAAATCATTGGTTATGAATATGGCGCTGTTGCTGTACATCGTGATGATATGCTAATTAAATAACCTATAAAATACTACATGTAGAGGCAAAAAATGTTACAACAGATGGGAAAAGATGCAAAACAAGCTTCATATCAATTATCACAATGTCCTACTGCCATTAAAAATAAAGTGTTAAGTAGTATTGCTGATTTACTAGAAAAAAACAGCACAATCATCCTTAATGCAAATAAAAAAGATATTGAACTAGCTGAACAATCAGGAACAAGTGAGGCAATACTTGATCGCTTACTATTAACCCCGGAACGGCTAGCCTCTATTGCAAATGATGTACGTAAAGTCGAATTATTAACCGATCCAATCGGTCAAGTCATTGATGGTTCAACCTTAGAAAACGGATTAAAGTTACAACGTCACCGAGTACCGCTAGGCGTTATCGGCGTAATTTATGAAGCAAGACCCAATGTAACTATTGATATTGCAGCATTATGTTTAAAAACAGGAAATGCCACAATATTACGTGGCGGTAAAGAAACTATTCACACCAATACCGCTATTATAGCGATTCTTCAACAAGCATTAGAACAAGTTGGACTGCCCAAAACCGCGATACAATTTATTGATAATCCTGATCGTAAATATATCAATGAACTACTAAAGCTCGACCGATATGTTGATATGATTATTCCACGTGGTGGTTCAGCCTTGCATAAATTGTGTCGTGAACACTCCACTATTCCAGTTATTACAGGTGGAATTGGTGTTTGTCATATGTTCATGGATGAAAGTATGGATTTTGATTGTGCATTACCAATAATTATTAATGCAAAAACCCAACGTCCGAGTACTTGTAATACACTTGAAACATTACTTGTTCATACTAATATTGCCAATACATTTTTACCCAAACTAAGTCAAATCATGGCAGATAATAACGTTATATTACATGCCGATACCGATGCATTTAAAATTTTGGAAACAGGCGTTGCCAACGTATTTCCTGTTGAAGATGCAGAGCTTCGCCAAGAATGGCTATCAAAAGATTTAAATGTCGTTATTGTTGATTCATTAACTATGGCTGTTGAACATATTCGCGAATATGGCAGCGGTCATTCCGAAGCTATCTTAACGCGAGATTTAGCTAATGCGGAACAATTCGTTAATTTAGTTGATGCAGCAGCGGTTTATGTCAATGCATCTACTCGCTTTACAGATGGTGGACAATTTGGCCTGGGTGCTGAAGTTGCCGTAAGTACGCAAAAACTACATGCTCGCGGACCAATGGGACTTGAGGCATTAACGACTTATAAATGGATAGCTTTTGGTGACGATTTGATTCGTCAATAGTAAGATAGTAAAGGCTGTTCGGCTTGTTCCCCGAACAGCTTCAAATCGAAAATAAATTAATCAAAATTACGCATTAGTAGTGCATAATTTAAGTCAATTTCTTCGGGGATTGGGATATAAACAATGTGTCCATCACCAAGACCTGCTGGAACAGGTTGCCCTTTTTTATTTTCCATTCGTTCAATTACAAAGTTTTTATTGCCCTTAGGCGTCATCATTTCCACACTATCGCCCACTGAAAACTTATTTTTAACAATCACTTCGGCTAGACCATTTAAACGTTCACCGCTAAACTCACCAACAAATTGTTGTCGGTCTGACACTGAATGACTATGCACATAATTTTGCATATCTTCGTGTTTGTGACGACGTAAAAAGCCTTCGGTATAGCCTCTATGAGCTAGCGAGTCAAGTTCAGCTAATAATTGTGGATCAAAAGGTTTACCCTCACTCGCTGCATCAATAGCTTGACGGTAAACTTGAGCAGTCCTTGCACAGTAATAAAAAGACTTAGTTCGCCCTTCGATTTTTAAAGAATGAACACCAATCTTAGTCAAATCACCGACTAACTCAACAGCTCTTAAATCCTTTGAATTCATGATATAAGTACCATGCTCATCTTCATAGGCTTGCATATATTCACCTGGGCGCCCAGATTCTTCAAGCATAAAAACCTGATTAGTGGTTGGTCCAATACCTAAAGTTGGATCAATTTGCTGAACTGGTATAGGTTCACATTTATGCACAATTTGCCCTACTTCATCCTCTTTGCCTTCAGATACTTTATATTCCCAACGACACGCATTAGTACAAGTACCTTGATTTGAATCTCTTTTATTAATGTAACCGGAAAGCAGACAACGCCCTGAATACGCCATACACAGTGCACCATGAATAAATACTTCAAGTTCCATTTCAGGTACTTTTTCACGTATTTCTGCTATCTCATCGAGTGATAATTCACGCGATAAAACCACACGGGTTAATCCCATTTTGTGCCAAAATTTCACTGTCGCCCAGTTAACGGCATTCGATTGTACCGATAAATGCACTTCCATTTCTGGAAAATGCTCACGCACCAACATAATTAATCCTGGATCTGACATAATAAATGCGTCAGGTTTCATGTTGACAATAGGTTCTAGATCACGAATAAATGTTTTAAGTTTGGAATTATGTGGGGCGATATTAACCACTACATAAAACTTTTTACCTTGAGCATGCGCTTCGTTAATGCCTATAGCTAAATTTTCATGGTTAAATTCATTATTACGTACACGTAAACTATAACGAGGTTGACCGGCATAAACCGCATCGGCACCATAAGCGAACGCATAACGCATATTTTTTAAAGAACCAGCAGGAGAAAGTAACTCTGGTTTTGCATATAAAAGTGTCATTAAAAAATGCCTCTGATTTCAAGTCAGTATTACTTATCAGTAATAGGTTAAGCAAAATAGGTGGGCATTTTACGCTTTAGCGGATCGGTTGGCAAATTTATGTGAATCACTTAATTTAGAAAAATGATTTTAAGCATCATGTAAGAATAATTTTTAAAAACTACTTAAAAAATATAAAATCAATTATGTATTGAAAAATATTTTCTAACTCATTGTTAAAATGATAAATATATTTCCCAATAATGTGACGCGGCTCACATTAAATTATGACTACGCCCAATTTTTTCAGGCTAATAACTTATGATTTTTGGGCAATGTTACATAGCTTTAAACTCAACCTAAGATTAAAATTAGCCGAATTCAAATTAATGCTATTTTCAAAACAAGGAGAATTTTAATGACTGAACTGATCAATTGGTACGGTGCACTAATAGGTTTGTTTTTAGCTATTTTTTTAATTTTACGTGGTATAAATCCTGTTTATTCACTTTTCTTTGGCGCTATCATTGGGGCTTTTATTGGTGGCGCAAACTTACTTCAAACAGTATCGATATTAACTAGCGGTACACAAAGTATTATGGGAACGGTGATTCGTGTATTAGCTGCAGGTATTTTAGCTGGTGTGATGATGGAATCAGGTGCTGCAGAAACGATTGCCCAAGCAGTGGTACGAAAATTAGGTGAGAAAAAAGCACTACTTGCTTTAGCGTTAGCAACAGGAATTATTACTGCATCAGGTGTCTTTATACCTGTTGCGGTATTAATTGTAGCCCCTATCGCACTATCAGTAGGCAATAAAATGGGCATATCACGTTTAGCACTTTTATTGGCCTTATCTGGAGGCGGAAAAGCAGGAAATATTATTTCTCCAAACCCAAATACAATAGCCGTTGCAAATGGATTTAATTTAAGTTTAAGCGATGTGATGATTGCTGGTTTCATTCCTGCAATATTTGGCTTAATTGCTACAGTTGTTATTGCTTCATTAATAAAAAATAAAGGCGACAAAATTGCGACTCAAGAAGTACTAATGTTAAAAAATAATGCTGAGGAAAAAACCAATAATCCTTCATTAGGAAAAGCTATTGTCGCACCTGTTACTGCTATCTTATTACTAATGCTAAGTCCAATTGGTAATATATTTCATATTGATTTTTTAACTAACTTAAAATTAGATGCATTATATGTTTTACCTATTGCCGGTATGGTTGGTATGCTAGCGATGGGTCAGCATCGCAAAATTGCGCTGTACACTAAATCAGGTATCGATAAAATGACGCCGACTGTACTTATTTTGGTTGGAGCTGGTGCTATCGCAGGATTAATTGGTTCATCAAACTTAGCTAAACAAGTTATTGATATTATTGATTCTATGGGGATATCAGGTTATTACCTTGCACCAATTTCAGGTATTTTAATGGCTGCAGCAACCGCTTCAACATCAACAGGAGTAATTCTAGCAACAGGTACGTTTGGTACAACCATTACTGATTTAGGAATACCAAGTATAAGCGCTGCTGTCATGATGCATACCGGTGCTACTGTAATTGACTCCTTACCTCAAGGTAACTATTTCCATGTCACAGGTAATAGTATGAACATGTCA
Source organism: Gilliamella sp. wkB292 (assembly GCF_001690235.1). Taxonomy (NCBI): domain Bacteria; kingdom Pseudomonadati; phylum Pseudomonadota; class Gammaproteobacteria; order Orbales; family Orbaceae; genus Gilliamella; species Gilliamella sp. wkB292. The sequence goes on along the minus strand of NZ_LZGO01000081.1, from coordinate 37,119 downwards.
ATCAAACAACGTATGAAATTAATTCCTTTCGAAGCACTTGTTGGTGGCACGATGACAATCGTCGCAACAATTTTATATGACTTTATTATTTAATATCGGGATATTATGTTATGAAACAAAAAACATTTGTACTTGCACCGGATTCTTTCAAGGAAAGTATGACTGCAAAGGAAGTTTGTAAAGCAATGGAATCAGGTTTAAAAAAAGTATACCCTGATGCAAATTTTATTCATGTTCCTATGGCTGATGGTGGTGAAGGAACAACACAATCCTTAGTTGATGCAACAAATGGTACGCTTTATTCTTGTCAAGTAACAGGCCCTTTAGGCGATAAAGTAACCGCACATTATGGAATATTAGGTGATAAAACTACTGCAGTTATTGAAATGGCTTCTGCAAGTGGCATTCAATTAATATCAAAAGAAAAACGTAACCCGTTGATTACCACAACCTACGGTACAGGTGAATTAATTCTAGCTTGCTTAAAACATGACGTAAAGAAAATCATTTTAGGTATTGGTGGTAGCGCAACTAATGATGGTGGAGCTGGAATGGCTCAAGCTTTAGGGGTTAAATTCTATGATAAAGATCATAAAATATTAAGCAAAGGTGGTGGTGCACTAGCTGAATTAGTAAAAATTGATGTGACTGATATAAATCCAGCACTAAATACAGTTCAGTTTATAGTTGCTAGTGATGTAACTAATCCATTATGCGGAGAAAAAGGTGCTTCTAACGTTTTTGGTCCACAAAAAGGGGCAACCCCTGAAATGGTCAAACAACTAGATAACAATTTAAAACATTATGCTTCGATTATCCAATCTCAACTCGGCAAAGATGTGGCGTCTATTCCCGGTGCGGGAGCTGCTGGTGGATTAGGAGCAGGATTAATGGCTTTTACTAACAGTAAAATGGAACGAGGCATTGATATTGTTATCCAGTACAGTGACTTAAAAAACAAATTAAAAGGCGCTGATTTTTGTTTCACTGGCGAAGGTGGTATTGATTTTCAGACAAAATTCGGAAAAACACCTTATGGTGTTGCACAAGTTGCTAAAAACTTAAGTATACCTGTTATTGCGTTAGCGGGTACTGTTGGTAAAAATATTAATGAACTTTATCCGGAAGGAATTGATGCAATTTTTGGCATCATTCCATGTGCTGCAAATATAGAAGATTTATTGGATTCAGGTTTTTGCAATATTGAACGAACAAGCGAAAATATAGCTCGTTTAATTAATATCGCTCAACTTAAAAACAAAATCTAGGCAACATCCGACAATAAGTAAAAAGGATAAAGTAAACTAAAAGATAAAATTTAGTTAAACTTTATCCTTTTTTATAAATAATATTTTCTTTATTAATATAGTAAAGATATTATCGTTTTCATTTTAAAAAATAATTTACATTACTTAAGTTGTTATTACTACACTAAGTTTTATACTAAATGCAATTTAGATCCAATATTTTAATGACTATTTTATTATTAATCTTTTAAGGTATTTGTTCTATGAAATCTGATAATATCTTGCCATCTCTTGCTCAATATATCGTTGAAAAAACAATGAAAATTATCAAGCACAACGTTAATGTCATGAATGGTGAGGGTAAAATTATTGGTAGTGGAGATTTGGATAGAATTGGGCAACTACATGAAGGCGCAATGCTTGCTATTTCACAAAAAAGAGTAGTAACCATCGATTCACCCACAGCAAAAAAACTTAAAGGCGTTAAACCTGGTATTAATTTTCCACTAAAATTAAACGATGAAATCGTTGGCGTAATCGGCATCACTGGCGAACCGACTCAAATCACACAATTTGCTCAGTTAGTTTGCATGTCAGCCTAAATGATGATGGAACAAGCGCAATTACTTAATCAATTATCGCAAGACAATCGCTTAAAAGAAGAATTTATTTTATCCATAATTCAATCAGAGAATACTGTAGTAGATGTAACAGAATGGAGTAGAAAACTCAATATCGATCTTTCTTTACCTTACGTTGTGGTGATAATTGAGGTTGATAGCGGTCAACTAGGCATACAAACTGCCATGAGTGAATTACAATATATACAAAATGAGATAATTAACATTACAAAGAATAATCTTGTTGCAATAAAATCATTAACAGAAATCGTCATGTTGATGCCAGCACTGAATAAATTTAATCGTTGGGATCTTGCTAGTCATAAACAAAAATTAGAACAATTAGTGAGCCATATCAAATCTTCCAGTAAATTCTTAGTGAGAATTTCATTGGGGAACTATTTTCATCAAAATAAAGATAGGATTGTCCGTTCCTATCAAACAGCTAAAACAGCGCTATTAGTCGGTAAACAAAGGATGCCACAATGCCGTAACTTTTATTATCAAGAACTTATTTTACCTGTATTACTTGATAGCCTAAATCAAGATTGGCAAGCTGAAGAGTTACTATCACCTTTGAAAAAATTACAATTAGAAGACTCTAATGGAGTACTACAAAGAACACTTTCCACTTGGTTTTGTCATAATTTACAATATAACAAAACTGCAGAAGCATTATTTATTCATCGCAATACCTTAGAGTATCGTTTAAATAAAATTGCGACTTTGACAGGATTTAATTTAGCCAAATTTGACGACCGAGTGTTACTTTATATCGCCCTGCAACTAAATAAATAGATGCGGTTGGTTTAAATTTAATAAAAATGATTATTGATTTGGACCAATTAAAGGTAAATATTCTTGCCAACGATATTCTCTAATTGGCATCGGTTTAGCATCTTTGAAATAGAGAACTAAAGCGGGTTTAATGCCATTCCAATTATCGACAAATTCATAATGAATAAGCATACCATCTTGAATTAATTTTTTTGCTTTTGCATGATAATTAAAATATGCCATAAGTTATTTTCCTTTCTGTGGTCAATAAGATTGTATTTAAATCAAAACGTATCAAAATTCACTAACAGTTTTAACTATAACTTCTATTATTTTCAGATTGTTAATAGCAGCAGACAAAATAACTTAGATCTAAGAAAATTGATGAAAACTCATTCATTAGCGACCCAATCAGATTAAAGATATCAAAATTATCAATATTTTTTTAAGAAAGAATAAACAATGCGTTACAGATATAATCCGATAATAATAAACGTAATTAATATTTTACCTGTAATGATCAATTTTCGGTTACCGCCCTTTTTTATTAGCGACAAGAAGTTAAATGGCTAAAACGAAAACGAGTCCATAAATATACCATGCCCCTAATGGAGCAGCTATATAAAGAAAGCGTAAAACATCCACACAGCTAAATCTAAGGCCACAAACACCTTGGTGCAAATAAGTTTGATTATATCAATTAATAATTTTATCTATAATCTTCTTTCGCTTTTATTAATGAACCTAGCTTTTTTATTCATCTTATCTCATCAATGATCGCTTTGACATAGTTACCAAATTTTTCTTTTTATTAAGTTACTCGAAAAAATAATTACTTTTAATATAAAAAAAGAAATTAGTTGAAACAGCATCTAAAAGATACCTTAAATTTTATTACAATAAGTTGTTCGTCATTGTAATGACCCGTTAGCATTATTATTGGTCATGATGTTTTGCATAGCTTTGCGCGGGTAACACATCGACACTTTACCTCGTGACAAAATTCTACCATTGAATAAATTAATAGCTTCTTGTTGAATACCAAGGCTATTCATTGCTTCATTTAAAACATCCCCCCCCTTTTCCAACTTTTACATCTTGTTAACTAAAGTAATAATGTAAAAAAACACGGTACTTGTATGAAATTTCTCTTGCATCAAAGTGTAATATGGCATGGTTGTTAAGTGGGAAAGAAAAAGCGTCAAAAAATGTACAAGTTATAAATATTAAGAAATTCAACTAGATTTGAATATATTATAATCTTAATAGAGTTATTAGATAAAGCATTTACATTACAGAGCAAGGGCTATTCAATGAAGCCTGAATTTAAAGAAAGTGATATTGTTATTATTTACCCTGTTGTTAAAACAACGCCTTGTGAATTTGTAGTAACAATGAAGGGAAAATCCTAAGCAACTGCTAAAAAATATAGAAAACTGGAATATAATGAACACGAAAAAATGTACTTTGAACTAATTGCTTTAAGTCAAAACTATATAATTATGAGAACATTAAAACAATAAATTAGAATTATTTGGACAATGGTTAAAGAATATTTAGAAGAAAAAGATAGTCACTTCAAATGGAGCGAGGTAAAAAAATCGACGTTTTTTTGACACAATAAAATAGATAATTTTAATTGGATATAGGAAAGAAAATGGCAAAAGATAAGACAACAGACAGAACAATATATTATCATCGATTTTCATTGATTAATATTGGTGACGAGGAAAAACCTGCTTTAAATCTTCAGGAAACATTAAAAAAAATTCTTGAGTCAAGAACAAATACATTTTTACGCTATATCAACTTGGATCATAGAGTCAGCTACATCGGAAAATACGAGTATGCAAAAGTTGAAGAGAAAGATATCTTACTTTTTCATATAGCGTTTTACGAACGTATACCAGCAGCTACCTCAGAGCCATACTGGAATGATAGAGGTGCATGTGTTTTAGTTTATAAAAACGATATGATTAGCTGTCCCTGCACCACGGGAATTTCAGCCGCATTAAAACATTTAAAATTATTAATAGGAAGTAATTTCAACTTAATTCCTTCATGTATAAAATTTAGTCCAGCGACAAAGGAAGATAAAATTAAATTAATAAAAAGAGATGGCGTGTCTTACATTGATTTAAATCTAAATCTATGTAAAGCATCACTGGAATATGCAAACTTGAAAGATCACAAGACTAAAGAGCAAATTGCGTTAGGTATATTAGGTGCATTGAAAAGTCTTTCTAATCAAAACGGTGATACTGACATTGAAGAATTAGCAAACATGAAAGTCGGTTTGACCTTTAATTTAAACCATAAAGATAAACAAATATCATCAAAACAGTTATGTGAGCTAGGCACTGCTTTTATTAATGATGAAAAAAGAGGTTATTGCATAAAAACACAGTCCGGGAATACAATTACTTTCAATGACTTAAAGATAAAAAAATCTGTAAAAGTTGAAAAAGATGGTAAAACCATGAATCTGATCAGTGCTTGGGATTGCCTGAAAAATTATTATGTAGAACTTGAAAAAAGTGGTATTACAAACGAATAACACAGTGCAAATAAACAGAAACTATCAGTTAGGATGGTTACAGTGAATATAATGAAATTTATACTAACCATTTCATTGAGTGCTTTCATGTCTTATTTAGGCAAGGATTATATAACTAATAATTCAGACGCTATTAATTTGCTGGTCAGTTTGTATTTAATACTAAGTGGTTTTCTAGTAATAATCATTCAAACTTGAATTAACGTTACAAAAAAAACATGAATTGTGTGATGCCATCAATAAAATAACAAGCATACTCACAACATAAACAAGACCTAAAATTAAACTCAATCAATCACCTAAACAAGTTAATACCTATGACAGAAAAGTCAAAGTTACACCTACGCTAAACCCACTCATAAAGAAGATTTATTCTAACTGTATATTCTAAGTATATTCCAAGTGTTTTAATTTTTTGAGCGATTAACTATTTAATTTATTGATTTGCTGGATGTCTTAATGGAGGCGCGTCCCGGAGTCGAACCGAGGTAGACGGATTTGCAATCCGCAGCATGGCCACTCTGCCAACGCGCCGTAGGGGTCTATCTGAATAGGTGGCAAATATTAGCATTGCCTTGTTTAGACGTCAAGTTTAAATAGACTATAATTACAGCAGTCATGTGTTTTGGGGTTAAATTTTTAAAAATAGATTTTATCTGTGAAAAAAAGTTACGCAATAACATATGTTTTAAAATAAAAATAGTGGTTAGCCCATGACGATGCAGTTCTTAGTCATTTTTCCATTCTTTACTCACGTAATATTTAACAGTCAATTTTAATGATGCTGATTCACCTAGTACCACCTTAAAAGACAAAGTAAAAAATTACGAGAAAGAGCTGATTATTAACGCATTAAAAAACCATAATGGTCATCGTGAAACTACCGCAAATGCCTTAGGTGTTAGTAAACGAACGTTACTTTATAAAATGCAAGAATATAAAATATTTGAAAAAATAAATTAATCATCAAAGAGTTTAACCGATCAAGCTAATCATTATCTTAGCGGTATTGCTTTTAAAAAATTTGTTAAATAATGATCTCGTTTTTGCTTTCAGTCAACAATAAGATAAAATCAAAATAATTTGCATGAATATGATTAAGTGGTATTTTACCCATCAATAGCATCAATAAAACTTAATTTATCGATTGCATCAACGTGAAATAATTAAATCACATTTAGAATAGATAAGATTTAATTATAAATTTTCTCAAACTTATACACTATTTTGTATACTCAGAATATGAGATTTAAACATTGAGGTGGGTAATGATTGATTTAAAACTTAGGGAAGTGAAAAAAGATCTGTCCGCAAAAGAACTTGCAGTGGCAACGTTTATTCAAGCAAATACCGATGCATTAAAAAACATGAGCATTCAATCATTAGCTAAATTAAATCAAGTTAGCACCAGCACCATTCTGCGTTTGTGCAATAAATTAGGATATAGTGGTTTTAGTGATTTTAAAGTCGATCTTATTTCTTCACTCCCCCGAAAACTCAACACAGATGTTTTACAAGATGACATCAATCTTAATGATTCCCTGCAAGATGTAAATAATAAAGTCCAAGCAATGGAAAAATCATCAATAGATGAAACCCACTCGATGATTAATTTAGAATCATTAAATAAAGCTATCGACCTTATTATAGATAGCAATAAAATTATTATTTTTGGCGCAAGTAGCAGTGGATTAGTTGGTAAGGAATTAGAATATCAATTAATTAAAATAAAAAAAGATGTTAGCTGTCATTTTGACTCTCATATTCAAAAAAGTATTGCTAATACTTTAGACAGCAATGATTTAATTATTATTATATCGCACTCTGGTGAAACTCCGGAATGCATAGACTTACTTAAATTAGCTCAAAAAAACAATGTGCGTTCAATTGCAATAACTAAAATGGGACAAAGTCAAGTATCGTCTCTTGCTGAGGTAATTTTACATACCACGTCAACCGAACATGTTTCTCGCTTAATTCCAATTCGCTCCAAAATATCGCAAATTTCGGTAATCAACATGCTAGTCACTAATTTGTTCATACGTAAATATGATGAACGTTTATTGCAACAAATCCTACACCGTGAAGAACGAAAATATCCACATTAATAAAACAATAATAAAACAACAAACTAAAGTTTTATTAGCCTACCTAATTTATCACTATTAATCATATTGATAGTGAATTTTATCACGTTAACCATGCCGCTATTTAAATTGTAATTAACCCAGTCCAAAAAACTTTTTTTTATAAATATGATCGAGTTCACAAATTTTTAAAAATCTAAAAAAAAGAGATGACTTACATTGCACATAGATGTAATTTTATTACTAAATATAAAACACATATAAGTAATATTATTACTAAAAAGCTAAAGGAAATAGATGATGCAAACACAAATACCAATCATTCTTGCTAGTCATGGCCCGTTTGCACAAGGTGCACTTGAATGTGCCGAAATGCTGATGGGTGAACAATCAAAAGTGCAAGTGATTTCGGTTTTAATCGATAGCAATATCGATAATTTACGCCAACAAATGCAAGAAAGTTATCAAAAATTAAATAATGGTAAAGGTGTAATTATTTTAGTCGATATTCTTGGAGGAACACCATGCAATCTTGCCAGTGAACTTTTATTAAATCATGATGATGTATTGCTATTTTGCGGTTTTAACATCCCTGTTTTACTTGAAGTTTTCAATAATCGAGAAGGAACTCTTAACGACGTTAAATCAGCCATTGAAGAAGTCTTTCCACAAAGCTGTATCGACGTACGCCAAGTTCTTAATTCTGAACGCGAACAATCTAATGAGCTGTAAGGAGAACACCATGCCAATTAATGTAGCTAGAATTGATGATCGTTTAATTCATGGACAAGTAATTACTACTTGGGTAAAAAATTACGATATTGAACAGGTACTTATAATCAATGATAAGGCCGCTGCGGATAAAGTACAACAATCAGTACTAACCATGTCTGCACCGCCAGGATTAAAAGTATTGGTTTTTGGTGTTCAACAATTCATTGATATCTTAAAAAAGACCCCTATCAAAAAACGTACTATGCTACTTTTTACCAATAGTATTGATGTTAATGCTTTAATCGAAGGCGGACTTGAACTAGAAAAATTAAATGTCGGTGGTATGCGCATGCAAGACGGACGTCATCAATTATCAAGAGCGGTATCCGTCACCCCTGAAGAAGAGCAGGCTTTTAGGAATATTATCGCGAATAATGTCGAAGTTGAAGTTCAAATGGTGCCAAAAGATCCTGTGGTTGATCTTAAAACCCTACTTAACTGATTTTCGCTTTTATCGCTCTAACTAATCAATTTGGAGGTTAACTTATGTTAACACAGGCTATTCTTGTCGCCATTTGGGCGGGAATTTGTTCGATGGATGACGTCGGACCACAAATGTTACGAAGACCATTATTAACCGGTACGGTAGCTGGAATTATTATGGGTGATATGGTTCAAGGACTCGCCATTAGTGCTACCCTAGAATTAATGTGGATGGGTATTGGCAATGTAGGGGCTTATTCAGCACCCGACATTGTTGCAGGCGCAATTATTGGTGTGTCTTTAGGAATTACAACAGGTGGTGGCATTGCAACAGGAATCGCGCTTGGCGTGCCAGTCTCTTTACTCTGTCAACAATTACTCATTATTTGGCGTTCGTTTGCTTGTTTCCTTAATCCATGGGCTGAACGTTCTGTATTAAGCGGAAGTTATAAAGGCTTAGCTAGAGTTCACTTTTTTTCAACTCCAGTCTGGTTTTTAATTCGAGCTGTGCCGTGTTTTATCGCGATTTATTTTGGTAGTGATTTAGTTAAAACCATTCTTGATGCTATTCCAAAAAGTATTATTGACGGCATGGGCGTTGCATCAAAATTAATTCCAGCGGTCGGTATTTGTATCTTATTATTAATGTTGTTAAAAGGACGCATGTGGTTCTTCTTTTTACTTGGTTTTATGTTAACGACTTACTTAAAGTTACCAATTATTCCAATCACCTTTATCGCCCTTGCCTTTGCTGTACTTTATGACATGGCGTCAAGTGGTAACAATAATAACAATAACGCCGAACAATCAGACAATAAACCTGCATTAAATAATACTGAAGAGGACTATGATCTATGAGCACTCAACATAAAATAACTAAAAAAGATCTTAATCGTATCTTTTGGAATCTGCAAACCATGTCTTTTTCTTATAACTATGAAAAAATGCAGATGATCGGATTTGCCCACTGTATGACGCCGGTATTAGAACGGCTTTATCATGATGCTGATCAAGAAACCCGTGTGCGAGCTATGAAACGCCATTTGGAATTTTTTAACACGCAAATTAATGCAGGTGCATTAATATTAGGTGTAACCGCTGCAATGGAAGAAAAAACCAGCGAAGATGAAAAAGAAGCTGTTGTGTCGGTTAAAGCTGGCCTGATGGGACCTTTCGCAGGTCTAGGTGATAGCTTACTTAAATTTACTTGGATGCCAATTTGCGGCAGTATTGGTGCAGCTTTTGCCTTACAAGGTAACATTATTGGTCCGATTTTGATGTTTTTGATTTATAACTTGGTGAATGTACTATCAAAATACTTTTTTATTCATTATGGTTATAACAAAGGGGTTGATCTAATTGAACAATCTAAAAATTCTAACATTATTCAAAGGATAAGTAATCTCGCTAATGTTGTAGGCGTTATGGTCCTTGGCTCATTAATTGCAACAACGGTAAAAATATCCACACCACTATCGATTAATGTCGGTGAACAATCCATCAAAGTACAAGAGATGTTTGATAAAGTCATGCCAAACTGTTTGACCTTACTTTTTGCCTTAGCTACGTTCTTTTTAGTTAAAAAATTTCAAGGAAAATACACCGTCACTTTAATTTTAGGTGTCATGGTAATTGGCGTAATTTTTTCAATGTTTGGTATATTAAAGTAAGGATGAATCATGATTACAAAAACACAAATAGCATCAGTTATCCGCAATAAAGTTGGGCAATTAGAAGTTTCGTTTAACATTGCTCAAAACCAACCTGTAGATTTATATTGGACTGATGAAGCTAATGCCAATTCTGTACATAAAACGTTAGTGAGTAAAAACATAAAAAGTCCTTTTACTTTTGATGATCCATTACAGGGTAAAAAACGAATTTATTTAATTTTGGCCATTGCAGGACAAGATAACTTTATATTTGCTGAGAGAACATTACCTATTACTGGACTAAATAATTTTCGTGATTTTGGTGGCTACCTAGGTACATCAGGTAAACGTGTAAAATGGGGGCAACTTTATCGCTCTAACCATCTATATGGTTTAAAACCAGATGCTGAACAATATATCAAAACGTTAGGAATTAAAACGATTATTGATTATCGAAGCATAAACGAAATCAAAACCAGTCCGAATACTTTTGTCGGTGAAAAACATACCTTCCATTTAGATGCATCAGCACAAACAGCGGAACTGGCCGCACAGTTTGCCGCCGATCCAAGTGATGAAGATCGTGCGTTAGTGGAAAGTGTTATTCGTGATATACCAAAAGAGTTGGTCAATGGCGAAGGTAAGCAAGTTCTTGAACAATATCGTAATTTTGTATTAAGCGATAAATCTAAAAATGCTTATCGGCAAATGCTAAACGTTGTTTTAGATGCCAATAATAGCCCTAGCCTGCAGCATTGTCGTGGTGGAAAAGACAGAACAGGTTATGGCGTATTATTAATTCAAATTATGCTTGGTGTGAGTGAGGATGACATTATTTATGATTACATGTTGACACATGATAATCGCTTAGAAAGAAATAAAATTAAAATGGCGGCTTATCGTAAGATTACCGATAATGAAGATGTGCTGGGTTATCTGCTAAGTCTGATTGATACTCGAGAAAGTTTTGTAATTGAAATCCTCAATACCATGAAAAAAGTAGCGGGAACGCCAAGTAATTATATCAAGCAAGAACTTGGTTTTACCGATGAACACTTCAAATTAATGCAATCTATCTACTTAGAATAATTCATTAATAAATAACCAATAAAAAAGCGCAATTTTATTGCGCTTCTTATATTTAATTTAAGGGCTATTTTGCATTGCCCTACTCACTTAAATTTACCATTCATCAATAAAGTTAGTTATGCTAAAGCATGACAATTACACATTAGGATAAGCAATTAACAATTAACACAAACCAATTCCAATAATGCCTGCACAGGGTGTTTTAAACTATATTTATCAAAGCGCTTAACTTGGCTACGACAAGAATAACCCGTTGTTAAACAAAATTGCTTTGGATATTTTTCAAGTGCTTTTTGCCAAGATAATTGATACAACTGTTTCGATGCGTGCAAATTTTTAACTTCATGACCATATGTACCAGCCATACCACAACATCCAACACTAATAGGCTGTAATTGTGCACCAAACTGCTTGAAAATATATTGCCACTGTTGATTACTTGCTGGTAATTGTGTCGTTTCGCTACAGTGACCAAGTAAAAACCATTGTTTATTACTACTATTTATTGTGAGGTTAGATTTAGCTATATTGGATAAAACATTTGTCAGCCATTCATGTGATAGTAAAACACTAAAATCGCCTAACTTATCTTGTAAAATCAATTTATATTCATCACGGTAACAAAGCACTAAAGCAGGATCAACCCCAACCATTGGAATATTTAATTGCGCTATTTGCGATAACAAATCAGAAGCATTTTGAGCAGTTTTGGCAAATTGTTTTAAAAAGCCTTTTATATGCTGTGCCTTACCATTAGGGACAAAGGGCAATACAACGGGTTTAAAGCCTAATTTTTCAATCAAACATACAAAATCAAATACGACCTTTGCATCGTAATAGGTCGTAAAGGGATCTTGCACCACCAATACATATTGCGCTTTTTCAGCAGTCGATAAATTTTGTAAATATTCTAATTTAACATTTGCGCTGGGATGCCCAATTAACTGTTTTTTTAATGTTGGAAACGACAACATAGGTAAACTGGCCATTCCAACTGTTTTATTAGTCAAGTATTCTGTCACTGACATTTTCATAAAAAAGTTAAAAAAACGAGGGGCACGAGCCATTAATGGTAAATAGGATTCAATATTACCAACTAAATAATCACGCATTGGTCTTAAATAACGGGTGTGGTAAAGTTGTAAAAACCGAGCCTTAAAATCAGGTACATCTATTTTAATCGGACATTGTGTTGAGCATGCTTTACATGACAAACAATGGGCCATCGAATCTTTTACCTCGTGAGAAAAATCATATTGGCCAAATTTGGCCTGTAAAGTATAAACAAGCTTTTTAGCAAAACTGATTAAACGACTCTGTCCTTTGGGTAATAATGCATCAAGTTCATCTTCTTTAACACCCAATTCTACCATCAAACGGAGCCATTCCCGCACTAATGCTGCCCGCCCTTTCGGTGAATAAATACGGTTTTGAGACAATTTCATTGATGGACACATTGGGCTGTTAACATCGAAATTAAAGCAAAGACCATTACCATTACATTCTGTGGCACCATGAAATACGCGTTTTACACTAATTGGAATTTGTCGATCATAAAAACCCCGCGTAACTGATTCAATACTTATCATGGGGTCATTAATTTTTAATGGCGCACAAATTTTACCAGGATTGAGACGATTATCAGGATCAAATGCCGTTTTGATAATGCGTAGACCATGATATAACGTTTCGCCAAAAAATGCTGGGCTATATTCGCTACGAAAACCTTTCCCATGCTCACCCCAAAGTAAACCGCCATACTTAGCCGTCAGCGCCACAACTTGATCCGAGATTTGCTTTACTAACTTTTCTTGCTGTGGATCACACATATCTAACGCGGGTCGAACATGTAATACCCCAGAGTCGACATGCCCAAACATACCATATGTTAAATTGTGGCTATCAAGTAATGCTCGAAATTCAAGAATATAAGCAGCTAAGTGCTGGGGAGGAACACATGTATCTTCGACAAAAGGAATCGGCTTACGTGCCCCTTTAGCATTACCAAGTAAACCTACTGCTTTTTTACGCATGGCATAAATTTTTTCAATTTCGCTAAGTTCGTCACATGTTTGATAGCCGATGATGCCAGTTGAATGATCTAACATAATTTGATCAAGAATCAAGCACAGCTTGTCCATCTTCCCTTTGACTGATTCAAAATCATTACCAGCAAATTCAACAATATTAATACCTTGCATCTGATGATTATCGACCTCAGTAATTAGGTCCTTAATTGATTGCCAAATAATATCTTCTTTGGCTAAACCTAAAACTTTTGAATCAACTGTTTCAACAGATAAAGCGTCTGCTTTGACTAAAAAGGGAGCATTACTTAGCGCGGATTGAAACGAATCATATTTGATATTAATTAAAAATCGATATTTAGGTAATGGAATAATATTTAATTTAGCTTCGGTGACAAACGCTAATGATCCTTCACTACCTGTTATGATTCGTGTTAAATCAAACTCGGTCAAATCATCATTAAAAACATGTTTAAGATCATAACCGGTTAAAAAGCGATTTAATTTAGGAAATTTATCTAAAATCAATTGACGGTTATTTTTACAATAATCAAAAACAGAACGATAAATAGAAGAATCCTGCACTAATTTTTCAATTTCTGTTAGCTTTTTTTTGCCCGTTTCAAGTAACTCACCAGTAATTAATACCGTTTTGAGTGCCAAAACATGATTTGATGTTTTACCATATATCATCGAACCTTGTCCTGAAGCATCGGTATTAATCATTCCGCCAATGGTTGCCCGATTGCTGGTTGAAAGTTCTGGTGCAAAAAAATAGCAATAAGGTTTTAAGTATTGATTTAATTGATCCTTAACAACACCAGCTTCAACTCTCACCCAACCTTCTTCAATATTGAGCTCTAAAATTCGGTTCATATAACGTGACAGATCAACAACAATACCACTGTTTAATGACTGCCCGTTGGTCCCTGTTCCTCCGCCCCTTGGGGTAAATTTTATCGTTTTAAACTCATCACGTTGAGCTATACTTGCTAGTAATTGTACATCATCTGTTGAACGTGGAAATAAAATAGCTTGAGGCATCAATTGATAGATACTATTATCTGTCGCCATGCTGAGGCGTGATGCATAGCTGTGCTCAATATCACCTGTAAAAGCAGAATTTTTAAGTGCGACTAAATAGTTAAGTGTAACCTCATTTATTTGAGGCGAGATGGATAATCGAGGAATCATAATAAATCTGCTATCAACAATTGATTTTTTACACAGTGTAATTCAAGCTGAATATATCGTCAAAGCATGTTGATTTATTATACAATACTCATTATTTAATTTAGTTATGACTAGAAACTTTAATTGACTTCAGGGTATTTATAGATCCAAGTAATATCAGGATAATGAGCAAACGCATTAGGAAATAAGTAAATACCAGTTAATAATGGAACATGTGAATACGTCCATTCTGGATTAAAATCAGGTTGAACTTTAACAATAGAATCGAAAAGCAGTGTTGTGCAGTACAAATGGGGTTGATCACGTGATGCCAATACAAATTCCTCACCCTTTTTCGTTAAAATATCCTCAACAATTTGCTGCTTTTGTCGTTCTGACAAAAAATTAGGTCTGGCTACCGCATATTTTTCGGCAAACTCTGGAGCGATAAATTCGGCTAAACTGGAAATAATAACTTGGTTTGGATAGTTAACATCATCACTTGTTGTTGCGTGAATAATTTTAACTTCAGGCTCGATGGATATTATCATACCAATATGTGAAAAATCCCCACCACTAATCTGATTAACAATAAGACTATCAACTTGAATCCCTTTTCTAAAGATCCAATCGCCCACTTTTACTGAAGCAGTAAATTGACGATTTAAATCGGGAATAACAAGCGGCACATTGGCCAAAACTAATTTCGTCAATATGATAAAAATTATAGGAAAAAAGCGAATATATTTCATCAAAATCGATTCCTAATAAAAAAGGGTAAATATGCTTTACCCTTTCCTTATTGTATTATCACAATATTGATTATTTAATATTGCTAAACTAGTTAAAATTCATCAACCATTTACCATCAATTTTGATTAAACTTGCACTCGCACCCTCTTGTTGCGTTTTATCTTTGAAAAAGATAGTGGTTTTAACTTTTGCCATTGTTTTATCTTCATTGATATATTCAGCAGGGGAAGCTTGAACTTTATCAACACCACCATGCTCTTGAGCCAATTTTTGTGCTTTACCTATTACTTGTTGCATTTTTGATTTAACTAATTCTTTCATATCAAAATTTTTGTTAGTTTTGTCTTCTGGTAGATACATTAGATTGATAACAGTGTCTAAATCACCGCTATAAACAGCTTTAACACAATTTTCGGCCGTTCTTTCTGGCGATTCTTCGGAAGAACATGCAGAGACTATAAGAGCAAGTAAAAAGACGCTAAAGAATTTCATTACTAATTTCATTGTTTCATTTCCTTACAGGGATCATTCAAAATGTATTAAACTATTAAGCCATATTGCAATAATAAATATGGCTTATACTTTCGTAACATACTATCTTATTTATCTAGATGAATCAAAGAGAAAAATAAACACTATACTCAATCATCTATTTAAAATTAAGTAGGATATTTTGCCAGCTTTGATCTAATTTAGCTTCAATCACTAGCGGCTGTTGTGTGATAGGATGAATGAGCGCTAAACAACTAGCATGTAACATTAATCGTTTAATACCAAAATAATCGGTGAAAGCTCTATTTTGATGAAGATCGCCATGCTTGCTGTCGCCTAAAATGGGATGAAAGATATGCTTCATGTGACGTCGTAATTGATGTTTTCGACCGGTCTTAGGTTTTAACTCTACAAAGCTATATCTTGCTGTTTTGAATTTCCCAACACTGACAGGTATCTCAATTTTGCTAATCGCTCGATAAAAAGTTACTGCATCTTGTGCAGGTTTATTACGATCAGCAAACTTATCGGCAATTTTATCGAGCTCTTCAATTAATGGATAATCAATCACTGCTTCACCATCGACATAACCACGAACTATTGCATGATAAGTTTTTTCAATTTGTTTTGAGTTAAATTGCTCTGACATTAAACGAGCAACGTCACTTGATAATGCAAATAATAGTACACCAGAGGTTGGTCTATCTAACCGATGTATAGGAAAGACATGCTGTCCAATTTGATCCCTTAGTGTTTGCATAACAACAACAGTTTGCTGTTTGTCTAACCAGCTACGATGTACCAACCATCCTGAGGGTTTATTAATCGCAATTAAATCATTATCTTGATAAAGAATTTCGAACACAATCAATATTTACCAAGTAATTTATAAAAAGAGTTTTTTCAATTCAGCTGCAATACTTGGGCTATTATTATCACCAATTGCATAATTTGCATGAGATTTAACCTCATCATCAGCATTTCCCATCGCGATGCCCAATCCTGCAATCGTTAACATACTGATGTCATTATAACTGTCACCAAAAGCAACAATTTCGTTTAAATCGATTTGCTCATGTTGTGCCCAATGAGTAAGTCCATTACCTTTAGTATTGCCTTTGATCGCAACATCAGCACGATTTGACCAAGACCATTCACACGAAAACTGGTCAAGTTTATCCACTGCTTGCGAAAATTGCTGCAATGCGGGTAAATTATGACTACTTGTTGCAAATTTGAAAATCGCTTTAGACTCTTCAATCACCTTTGCAAAACTATCGACCTTTTTGATCTCAGGCTGTAAAAAAGCAGGTAGCGCATTAACCCATTTAAAAAATCCTTCCAGATGATCGTCTAAAACTTCATAAGTCATCATTTTATCAGTGTAAATCAAAGTATGGATACCATAATGGTTAACTAGATTTAAAAGTATGTTAGCTTGATCTTTGGTCATTGGTTTAGCCGCTAAAGTTTTATGATTTTCGAAATCATAAAGATACGATCCGTTGCAACAAATAGCCGGCGTTGATAAGTTAAGTTGATAATAATAAGGATAAATCACAGAATGGTGGCGACCAGAAACTAAAATAACTTTTATACCTTTATCACTGATTTTTTTAAGTACGTCAACTGTTTCCGGTAAAATTAGGCGATTACTCGCCAGTAATGTGCCATCCATATCAAATGCAACCGCTTTATACTTCATATCTATCCTCTTGTATTTATACCATTTAACCTTAGAGTAAATATCCAATTGTTAATTTTATACGATAAACAATCTTACTAAATAAATAAGATTAAAATTCTATTTTTTGACGACCAATAAATGAGTGAGATAATGTTGTACCATCAACCATTTCAAGTTCACCACCAACCGGAACGCCATGAGCAATGCGCGTAGCGATAACATTAAATTCAAGGCACATTTGCGCAATATAATTAGCTGTAGCATCACCTTCAACAGTCGGATTAGTAGCTAAAATAACTTCATTTATTTGCTCTGTTGATAATCTTTGTTTAAGCAAATCAAGACCAATATCCGTTGGTCCAATACCATCAAGCGGTGACAAATGCCCCAATAAGACAAAATAGCGTCCACTATATTGTCCCGTTTGTTCAATAGCAATGATATCAGCCGGTGTTTCAACCACACAAAGCTGACCACTACTTTGCCTACGAACATTAGCGCAAATATTACAGATATCTTGTTCAGTAAAAGTACGACACTGCTTACAATGGCCTATATTAATCATAGCTTCATGCAATACATGTGCTAAATTAATACCACCTTGTCGATTGCGTTGTAATAAATGGTAAGCCATTCGTTGTGCTGATTTTGGCCCTACACCTGGCAAGCAACGCAAGGATTCCATAAATGATTCTAGTAATGGGCTAATTTGCATAAAATAATTTAGTAACCAACAATTTATTATTTATATTCATCATACCTTGTTTCTATTATTGATAAAACAAGATATGTTCTATTGATTTAATTAACGATTAATCAAATTCATTCAAAAAAAGCGTAAGCAATTTTTCTATTAATTTATATTTTATAAGTCATAATGTTGTTAAATTCAGAACAAATTAACAAACATTTGATACTGTTTTTCAACTATTTTAAATGTTTACGATAAAGACTTTTAGGCTCAACACCTTTAAATAGTCTGGCAATGTTACTGCTATGCCGAACAATAATTAGGCATGAAAGCATCGCAACAGGCAAGGTGAGTTCAGGTTTAAATAACCAAACATAAAATGGCGCTAAAAGAAAACCAACAATAGCAGCAACAGAAGAATAACCGGTGATAAGTAATACAATAAGCCAAGTTAAAATAAAACAACCGGTAAAATCTAACCCAATTGGGACCATCATTCCCAAAGCTGTCGCCACGCCCTTTCCCCCACGAAAATGAAAAAAGCAAGGAAAAATATGACCCAAACAAGCAGCAATACCAATTATGCCTAAAAAGAAAGGGGAAATACCAAGTCGATAAGCAATATAAACAGGAATAGCGCCTTTTAGCATATCAAAAACTAAAACAAATACTGCTGGCAATTTTCCACTAATACGCAGGACATTTGTTGCCCCCGGATTATGAGAACCATGTAATGAGGGATTTTGTAATCGCATAATACGACTAATAATCATCGCACCTGATAGTGACCCACATAAATAGGCAATAATGATCATCGTTACAATTTGTATTATCAAAATGCCATCCCTCTTAATTTTTAATAATCCAAGTAAAAACAAGCAATGCCGCATTCATAACAACTGCTTTATGCGGCATTAAATTGTCAGTAATGCAAATTATACTTAAGCTAAAAACTAATCCCTAATATAATCATTAACAAACAACTTTAACTCTTTTTTTGCTTTTCTAATAATGGTTTTAAATATTGTCCAGTATAAGATATTTTCGATTCAGCAACATCTTCTGGTGTACCTTCGGCAATTATTTGACCACCACCACTACCGCCTTCAGGACCTAAATCAACAATCCAATCGGCAGTTTTGACAACATCCAAATTATGTTCAATAACAACAATAGTGTTGCCTTTATCCCTTAATGAATGTAGTTGAGCTAGCAATTGTTTTACATCTGCAAAGTGTAAACCCGTAGTTGGTTCATCTAGGATATAAAGTGTGCTACCAGTATCTCGCTTAGATAACTCTTTTGCAAGTTTTACTCGTTGCGCTTCACCGCCTGATAATGTTGTTGCTGACTGACCAATGGTTATATAAGCAAGACCAACATCAATTAAAGTCTGTAATTTGCGTGAAATCATCGGTACCGCATCAAAAAATTCTCGTCCTTCTTCAACAGTCATGTTAAGAATTTCATTAATCGACTTACCTTTGTATTTGATTTCTAATGTTTCTCGATTATATCGCGCGCCATGGCACTGGTCACAAGGCACATAGATATCTGGCAAAAAGTGCATTTCAACTTTTATTAGACCATCACCTTGACAAGCTTCACAGCGCCCCCCTTTTACATTGAAACTAAATCGACCTGGATTATATCCTCGTGCACGCGATTCAGGCACTCCTGCGTAAAGTTCACGAATAGAAGTAAAAAATCCAGTATAAGTAGCAGGATTAGATCGGGGGGTACGACCAATTGGGCTTTGATCAATCGCAATGACTTTATCAAAATAGTTAAGGCCTTTTATTGCTTTATAAGGTGCTATTTCACTCTTTTCTGCACCATTTAACTCATTTTGCGCAAGTGGATATAAAGTATCATTAATCAACGTCGATTTACCCGAACCTGACACGCCAGTAATACAGGTAAATAATCCAACAGGAATATTTAAGGTAACATCTTTAAGATTATTACCGGTTGCACCAATAAGTGAAAGTATCCGTTTTTTATCGACTTTAGTCCGATTTTTAGGAATTTCAATTTTTTCTTTACCAGATAGATATTGACCGGTTAATGAATTTTTACAAGCCATAATCTGTTTTGGTGTGCCTTGTGCAACAACTTCGCCACCATGAACGCCAGCACCGGGGCCAATATCTATCACATAATCGGCCGCCATAATGGCTTCTTCGTCATGTTCAACCACAATAACGGTATTACCTAGGTCACGTAAATGGGTTAACGTATCAATTAGACGGGTGTTATCTCGTTGATGTAAACCGATTGACGGTTCATCAAGAACATACATTACGCCAACCAATCCAGCACCGATTTGACTAGCCAAGCGAATACGTTGTGCCTCACCACCCGATAACGTTTCGGCCGAACGTGACAAAGTCAAATAATTTAATCCAACATTAATTAAAAATTGTAGACGATCATTAATCTCTTTCAGTATTTTTTCAGCGATTTGCGCACGTTGACCAGTTAAAGTTAGCTTATCAAAAAAATCTTTGGCTTGTTGTGTACTTAAATCACTAATCGTTGGCAAATTAGTATCATTAACATAGACATGCCGTGCTGTGGTACATAATCGAGAACCACCACAGCTAGGGCAAGGACGATTACTAATATATTTAGCCAGCTCTTCACGAATAGTTTGCGATTCGGTTTCTTTATAGCGACGAGTAAGATTATTAATAATCCCTTCAAAAACATGTTTACGTTTAACTACATCACCACGATCATTAGTGTAAACAAATTGGATTTCGGTATTACCAGAACCATTTAATAAAATATCTTTTATTTTTTCTGGTAATTTTTCATAAGGAGTGTCAATATCAAACTTATAGTGCTCGGCTAGTGATGTTAACATCTGAAAATAATAAAAATTACGACGATCCCATCCCTTAATTGCGCCAGCAGCCAATGAAACCTCGGGCATTTGCACAATACGTTTTGGATCAAAATATTGCTGTACCCCTAAGCCATCACATTCAGGACAAGCACCCGCAGGATTATTAAACGAAAATAATCGAGGCTCAAGTTCAGAGATGCTATAACCACAGATTGGACAAGCAAAATTAGCCGAATATAGCTGTTCTTCGGCTTTCGGATCATCTAAATTGGCGACTTTAACAATACCGTTTGTAATTGAAAGTGCTGTTTCAATAGATTCAGCCAAACGTAATTTTAGATCATCTCGAATACGAAAACGATCCACAACGACTTCAATTGTATGTTTTTTCTGAAGTTCGAGTGTTGGAGGATCAGACAGATCATACACATCACCATCAACCCGAACACGAATATAACCACTTGCCGATAGCTGTTCAAACAGTTTAACAAATTCACCTTTACGTTCAGTAACAACGGGCGCAAGCAGCATATAACGATTGTCGGCAGGAAGTGCCATTATGCTATCAACCATTTGCGAAACAGTTTGCGCAGCTAAAGGTAAATTATGATTAGGACAACGTGGTTCACCGATTCTGGCAAACAATAATCGCAAATAATCGTAAATTTCAGTAATAGTACCTACAGTCGAACGCGGATTATGCGATGTTGATTTTTGCTCAATCGAAATTGCAGGTGATAATCCTTCAATATGATCCACATCGGGTTTTTCCATAAGCGATAAAAACTGACGAGCATAAGCCGACAGCGATTCAACATAACGGCGTTGCCCTTCTGCATATAAAGTATCAAATGCTAACGACGACTTTCCTGAACCAGAAAGTCCGGTAATCACAACCAGCTTATCTCTAGGAATGATTACATTGATATTTTTCAGATTGTGCGTTCGCGCACCACGAATATCGATATCTTTGATTGACATAGATCTCTTCTTAAAGTGAGTTTTTAGACGAATTAGGAAAAAATTAACTGTATATTATACCAGTAACATTTGATTAAATATACTACTATATAGCTCAATAGTGTCGCTTAGCAAAATTTCAATCATATTAACCAAAATTCTTAATCAATTAGCACGAATAAAGCATTTTTTGCCTCTTACTGTGCGTATTTAAACTTTTTGAAAAATAAATTAGAACTAAAAATTATATTTTTATAACTGAAAATTATTAGTTTAGAGAATTCAATCATCTTACAATAAACCAATCACACGTTTTTTAAAAATAAGGAGCTATTTTGAATAACGAAGTCTTGCAAGCATTAAACTTATTAAAATCGAAAAAATGGGTAGATTTAACTCATGCATTCGATCACAATTCTCCCCATTTTTTTATGTTTAAACCTGCTGAAATAAAAACGCTGTTCGATCATAGTGACGGCTTTTTAGCACAGAATTTTAGTTTTGCTGGTCAATATGGTACCCATTTAGATGCACCAATTCATTTTGTTCCTAATACTCGGTATTTACACGAACTTGAATTACAAGAATTAGTATTACCATTAATCGTAATCGATCAATCTAAACGCGCAGAACAAGATCCCAACTTTTCTTTTTCTAAAGATGATGTTTTAGCTTTTGAAAAGCAACATGGACAAATTGAAACCGGTAGTTTTGTTGCACTGCGAACAGACTGGAGTAAGAAATGGCCTTCACAATCGGCAATGGAAAATAAAGATAAAGAAGGAAACAATCAAATTCCAGGCTGGGGACTTGATGCATTAAAATTTTTATTTGAAGAGCGAAAAATTAAAGCTATTGGTCATGAAACGTTTGATACTGACTCTGCAAAAGCATTTCGAGAAAATAATGCGTTAAAAGGTGAATACTATGTTTTAGCGCAAGATACTTATCAAGTTGAGTTAATGACCAATTTAGATCAGTTGCCAACCAAAGGAGCGGTTATTTTTAATATTGTAGCCAAACCCAATAATGCCTCAGGTTTTCCGGTACGTTCTTTTGCAATATTGCCTTAATCTGTTTATTTAACCCTAAAAATCAGCATTAAATATTTTAAAGTTAATATGTTGGCATACATCATTGTGATATAAAAAACGGTCATTATTGACCGTTTTGTTGTTTAATCTTCGATTAATGTTGGTGTAACATCCAAAGGAATAATAGCCCCACGATACTGAATAACAGTACCTGCAACTAGATGCCCTTGCAATGCTGATTGCGCAGGATTTTGCCCACTTAAACGTGCACCAAGGTAACCTGCACTAAATGAGTCACCTGCAGCTGTCGTATCAATCACTTTTTCTTTAGCTATTTTATTGGCAGGCACATCAAAACGTCCTTCGGCTGATTCAATAATACAACTTTCGCTACCACGTTTAATCACAATTTCTGTCACACCAAAGTTTTTAGTGCGGTCAATGACTTGTTCATAAGGTAGTTTGCCCCATAATAGATCTTCGTCATCTAGTGTTAAAAATGCAATATCAGTGTAAGATAGAATATCGGCATATACGCTACGCGCTAAATCAAGACTACTCCATAAGCGTGGACGGAAGTTATTATCAAAAATCACTTTACCACCATTGGCTTTAACGCGTTTTAATAGATCCAATAATTTCAGAATACTTTCAGCATCTAATATGGCAATACTGATACCACTTAGATAGACATAATCGTATTTAGCAATTTGCTCAGCAATTCTTGCTGTTTCAGCCGTTTTTAACCAAAACTTAGCCGCTGCATCATTACGCCAATAATAAAATGAGCGTTCGCCATGTTCATCGGTCACAATCGAATAAAGCCCAGGCATTTTGTCAGACATTTTTTGCACAAGATCGGTTTGGATCTGCTCTTTTTGCCAGCTATCAAGCATCTCTTGACTAAAAGGATCAGTTCCTAATCCAGTCACATAATGAATCGAAAAATCTTTATTTTTTAATAAACGAGATAAATAAATCGACGTATTAAGTGTATCGCCTCCAAAGCTGCGGGTTGTTGAATCTTGTTTTATCGAAAGTTCAATCATACATTCGCCAATAACAGCGATTTTTGTTGCCATAGTGTTACCTAAAATCCTTACTTCTATTTATAAATAATCCAATGCGATTTTTACCACAACTTTTCGAACCGCTGCAATCTTATTATCGACTGCACAAAGCGGTTTATGCACTTCATTAGGTAAAAAAACAATAAAATCGTTCGGTTGTAATACTAACATCGTTTCTTCTTTTGGAGTCTCGATAAAAGCAATATCATTTTCCGCTATTTTATCATCTAAAACTTGAGTATAAGGAGGTAAAGTAGAAATAGCCATCCCTTCTTGACCAGCTAAAACAATTTGCACATCAATATATTTTTTATGGTATTCAGGCTTTGCTTCATGAATATATCTTGATGAATTATCAGACACCATAAAAAACATATTATCACCATCAATATCATAACGACCAACAGGCGTATTGCTATTAACATTGTCTTTTACATATTCAATGGATTGTTTTATTTTGGCGGGCAAATAAGGGACTAACCCTAAATGATTAATATTACCTAAAATCATACTCAATGATCCTTAACTGAGAAATTGGCACAATACCTGATACTTTCATTATGTGCGATAATGGCATCGGATAGAATAACGACTTAAATTTTTATGAGTATATACTTAAGTCACCTATTTTTGTAGGGGTATTATGAATAACTTTTTACTGTCTTTTATGTTTTTAACAACATGATATACTTTCGGGCGATTAAATTAGGAAAGTGAGTGAAATTATCAACTCCAAAAATAACTCATTATGATGATTAAAATTTAGCTTAATTTATCTAATGCAGACAATTAATCAGAACTGGACTTAATGCTGTTAGCAATAGATTTAATAACGTGTTTAGTGCGAAAGATTACCGATATTTTATCTATTGGTTATCTGGATAGCGATAATCAACTTTTAACTCGCTTAAGTATTTATCACATTGATACTCAAGTACTTGATTAAGCTTTCACTTAAAAGCTATCGTCATCAGTATTTGCAATAATCTGCCAACACTTTATATCATCACTCTTTTACGATTATAGATAATGAAGATATTTGATAGCGCTTTGTATGTTACGGTTATTTAACATTTGAGAATCAAGGTCAATAATATTTGCCAAGTAAAAACAGGCTTGCTTAATATTCGCTACAAATGGACGAGAGCTTATCAATTTTGTCTTTGAACTAGGATGATTTTATGACTAAAATAGTGGAATTATGGCACAAGCAACAATTGCCAATTAAAGACGGTATTTATTTTGCCAGTGGTCAATCTATTGCGCTCGATGCGGTATTTTTTCCGCAATTATCAATTCATGTAGGTGAAAAATTTGACCTTAATGTTATTTTAAATAACGATGCCGATAATTTAACCGATATTGATATCTTCGATAAAATCATCCTCGCTAATGGTGATCAATGCATTATAGGGGAAGGAAGTTATGGTTCAGAAGGCTTTATTGCCTATCTATCGGCTAATCAGGATTTAATTTGGGTGATATATTTTGAAAAATCGAATCCTTTTATCAAAGTATTACCATTAACCAACCAATCAATTATGGTTGAATCAAGCGCCAATTTTCAACTGATTATCGAATTGGCAAATCCGGTCAATCTTAAATTAATAAAATAAATTACAAATTAGCTTTATTTGAGCTAAAGGTGCTCAATTATCTATCAATAAAATGAACAGGATATATGGTATTTCAATTGTAAAACAATTGATTATAATGAAATAACAATCATTCTATAAAAGAATAAAAAATGAGTGAATTCTATAAATTATGCCAAGACTTAGATTTACCCTTTATTGATGTCTTTAGTCAAGACTGGAAATATGAAGTCCCAATTAAATATCGAACATCTGAGTGGTTAGCTAAATATTTATACGCTTATCTTAATAATAATTACTCAACAACACAAAAACAGATACTCATGAATTTGTGTCTTAACATATGCAATGATTTATTATCTGAAAATCCTAACCAAAGCAATCCTATATTTCATCAATTATTGAAGGTACTCTATAGCCATTATCAACAACATTGTCAGCTCATTGAGTATTGGGCGGCAACGAATCATCCATTAGATAATTGCTTTGCTTTAACCCAAAAAATAAGAGAATTACAACAAACATATCTTATTAATGCTAAAGAGTGGCTTGCGTTAAATCAGGCAGAACAAGATCTGTTAACCGCTAAGAACAATTTTCGGCAATGTCCAGATTTTTTAGTGCAGCTTCAAATCGCCCTGAATTTATCATCGCAACAAGTTGTCGCATTAAGATTAATCGGTGAGGATAAATTAAAGGATGAGCAGCTAAGCCATTTACTACCAAGCATTATTGCTATCGCCTTAGATAATAAGAATGATAACTGTATTTTTGCAGAAGACATTTTAATAAAGCTGAAAAGCAATCCCTATATTAATCAGCGAATAATCAATCTATTAAATGATTATATTGATGATCATGATCAAATTATCTACCGCAAAATGGTACCGCTATTGGCTATTCTAGATTATCCAGATTTAACCAATCGGTTAATCAATTGCTGTAAAACGAGTAATAAAACTGAAATTGTTCAAATTTATAATGAATTTACCAAACAGATAATCAAGCAATCTATTCCCCTATCCGACAATGAATTAAACCTAATTCAAAACCGATGTGATAGTGCGACACCTGGTCCATGGCAATCGTACGTCGAAGATCGTGATCATAGTAGTGGTAGCAATTTTATTATGACGGGGAGTAAACACCAGCGTGGTGAGGATATTGAACTAATTGGTGCTACAAATAACGATCAAGACTTTATCGCCAATGCAAGGCAAGATATACCTAAGTTAATTAACGAAATCAAACGATTAAAGAAATTTATTGCCCAAAATATGCAGCCTAAAAAATGAAATTAGGTTAAATCACTATGCCTTCGCTAGCTTAACCCGAAAACGTTTTTTAAAAGAAAAATAATGGGCAAAGATATTTTATTTAAAAAAGCACTTAACCCTATGAATCATGACAACTTGCAACTAAATAGCCATTTAGATACGTTAATCTTTATGATGCAAGACAATTTGTACAAGATATTAAGTATAAATATCATTGAAATAACTATTTTCAGAATGGAAAATCAGTGATTTTATAAAAGGTAACAAAATAGAATATTTCGTGATTTTTATCAAAGATCTCATTAAACCAGAATAAAACTTGTCATCGAATCTAATTACATCGTTTTATCCTTAGATAATCGATAAATTTTGCCGGTGACTCAGTGGTAACCAGCAACTTTGTGCCATCAATGCGCAGCAACTTTTGAAAAAAGATTAATAATGACCACACCAAACATAATAAATCCCATTCCAATTAAAGCGGCAAGATCTAATGTTTGTTTCATAAATATCCAGGCAATTAGACTAATAAATACAATTCCAATTCCCGACCAAATCGCATAAGCAATACCAACCGGAATGGTTTTTAAGGCCAATGAAAGAACATAAAACGAAGCACTATAACCAATAATGGTAATTATTGAATACAATAAATGCGTAAAGCCGTTAGAAAGTTTTAACGAAGAAGTTGCAATCACTTCACAAATAATCGCAATAAAAAGTAATAGATATGAATTCATATTATGACTCATAAGTTGGTTGAAATAAAAAATGAAGACTCACCAAAAATCTTAGTGTAAAAATGATTAATAAAAACTCAATAATCACACAATTCAGGAAAAAATAGAATAAATGCTGTGGTATGAGGGGATCAGAAAAGAGCTATAAAAAATACCTATTAAACATATAACGTTTATCATCCACTCAACACATCGATATAATATATCACTCCTCAATAATAAAGTAAAAAGTTAAAAGAAAACGGATTACTTTTCGCGTGATGAGTACTTTAATGTAATTATCAATTTTCATTGATTGATACACTTGATTCAGGACTTTTTATAATCAAGCTAAACTATTTAATATGTTAAACAGCACGACAATTGCTCATAATTTTTGATAAAATACAAATAGCCAACTAAAAGATTTTGGTAGTCTATTTAATCTCATACATAGAACAAATAGTTCAATTAAATACCTGTACTCCAATTAGCATTCAATACTATTATTGTATCAGCTTCATCTAAAAAAAGTTTAGCTATTAACTAAACACAAAAAGCTTAATATTGATAAAATTAAGCTAACAATGATAAATCCGATTAATAACTTACCAACTTTGTAATAAAACCTATTTTCCTGATTTTCCCGCTTCTTTCTATTGAAACAGACCAGAAAAATACCTATGAGAAGAATCGGTAAATAGATATACCAAAAACAAAACGGCGCAGCTATTATCAGAAATAAAATTGCTTGACCTGTAGTTATTGAATACATTTGAAATTTATATACTTAAATGATTATAACGTACCACTAAGAATCATCAGAAATCTATGATTCAACCTATATAAAAAAAATAGTATACGTAACGTCTTAATAAATCAATAATTATTTTTTAAGAAGGGTTATCAACGTATTAGATGACGCTGGTGAATGGTGGGTTGTGAGGGGATCGAACCCGCGACCAATTGATTAAGAGTCAACTGCTCTACCGACTGAGCTAACAACCCACGAAAGAATGCGAGCTATTGTATATAAACTTAATAAACAATGCAAATTATGATTGGCATTTTTTTAAAATGTGAACCAAATTGCAGAATTATCAAATTTATTATGATATTTTTTTAATATTAAAAGAGTTATACTAATAAAATAATTTTCGACATAAAATCTGAAAAACATTAATTAAAATTCCATTTTCTTGCATATTTATAAATTATGGATTAGAAGTAAAACGAGGAGGCAAAAATGAAAATATCTTCTATTGCAATGCTCATGTCAATGGGTTTAGCAAGTTCTATGGCTTATGCACATCATGCAAATGAAATCATCGTCCGTGGTGGTCCTGTTTACGTTCACCCAAAGGATTCAAGTGATCATGTTAAAGTAGGCGGAGCCAAAAGTGATTTAAAGGCTAAGGCAGATAAGGACACACAGCTTGGTTTAAACTTTCAATATATGGTGACTGATAATCTTGGTATTGAGCTACTGGCTGCAACCCCATTTAGTCATCGTGTAAAACTTGGAGGGGGTAACTCTACTGGTTTAGCGGGTGCTCATCTGGGTAAAATTAAGCACTTACCGCCAACATTAAGTGCTGTATTTTATCCACTTGATTCAAGTTATGATTTCCAACCTTATGTAGGATTAGGCGTTAACTATACTTTCTTCTTTGACGAAAAACTGAGTGGTGATGCTAAAAATGCAGGTTTTCATGGTTTAGATTTGGATAGCTCTTGGGGATTAGCTGCGCAAGTTGGTGCTGATTATAACATTACTGAAAATTGGCTTATAAATGCTCAATTACGTTATATCGATATTGAAACTAAAGCTAAAACTCATTTAGGTGATACCAAAGTAACGGCCAATTATAAACTTGATCCATGGGTTGCTATGATTGGTGTTGGTTATAAGTTCTAATATTGTTAGGTCGATAAAAAACTCTCGTTGTCACGAGAGTTTTTTTACAAACTAAAGACTTTTAATTACTAAATACTGCTCTTGCAGTTTTGCTTTATCAGCAACATAGCCTTGTTGTTTCTCTTTCTCTTTAGCTACTACCGCGGCAGGTGCCTTATCAACAAAACTAGCGTTAGAAAGTTTGTTGTCGATACGTGCAATTTCCCCCTCAATACGAGCGATTTCTTTTTCAAGACGAGCTAGTTCATCATCTTTATTAATTAGTCCAGCCATTGGAATTAATAGTTCTGCACCATCAACTAATTTAGTCACTGATAATGGCCCTACTTCACCTTCATCTAGCAAAACAATTTCGGATAATCTTGCTAAAGACTCAATAAATGTGACATTGTCACCAATGATGCGATGCACTGTCGGTGATGCTTTTCTGATCAATAATTGTAACGATTTGCTTGGTGCGATATTCATTTCAGCACGAATATTACGAACAGCAATAACAGCATCTTTAATCCAATTGATATCAGCTACCGCTTCATTATCGACTAATTTGCTATCAAAGGCTGGCATTGGTTGTAACATGATGGTATCAGCGTTGATGGCCATTAATGGTTTGACACTTTGCCAAATAGCTTCAGTTATAAATGGAATGATTGGATGAGCCAAACGCAAGAGTGCTTCAAGGATCGTCACTAACGTATGACGAGCTGCTCGTTGCTCTGATTGCTCACCATTTGCCAATACCGATTTAGTCAACTCTAAATACCAGTCACAGAACTGATTCCAAGTAAATTCATATAAGATATTAGCCGCTAAATCGAAGCGGTAAGTATCGAATGCTTCGCGGTAAGTTTTCACCGTTTGATTAAATTCCGATAAGATCCATTTATCCGCTAATGAATACTCTAAATCACCACCTTTGAATCCACAATCGTGATCTTGAGTGTTCATTAATACATAACGGCTAGCATTCCATAGTTTATTGCAGAAATTACGATAACCTTCTAAACGTTTCAGATCCCAATTGATATCACGACCAGTTGACGCCAGTGCGGCTAAAGTAAAACGTAGCGCATCAGTACCGTGGGCTTCAATACCATTAGGGAACTGTTTTTCAGTACGTTTGGCAATTTTTTCAGCAAGTTGCGGTTGCATCATGTTACCAGTACGTTTTTCTAATAAATCGGCAAGTGATATTCCATCAATCATATCTAAAGGATCAATAACATTCCCTTTAGATTTTGACATTTTTTGCCCTTCTTCATCACGAATCAAGCCAGTTACATAAACGGTTTTGAAAGGTACTTGAGGTTTGCCATCTTCATCTTTGATGAAATGCATCGTCATCATAATCATTCTTGCAACCCAGAAGAAGATGATATCAAAACCAGTAACAAGAACATTAGTTGGATGGAAAGTCGCTAAATCATCGGTCTTTTCTGGCCAACCTAAGGTTGAAAATGTCCAAAGTGCTGATGAGAACCAAGTATCAAGCACATCATCATCTTGTGATAATTCGATATCAGCAGATAGATCGTTTTCACGACGAACTTCAGCTTCATCACGACCAACATAGACATTACCTTGATTATCATACCAAGCCGGAATTCGGTGTCCCCACCATAATTGTCGCGAAATACACCAATCTTGAATGTCATTCATCCATGAAAAATACATATTTTCATACTGTTTAGGTACAAATTGAATATCGCCATTTTTTACAGCTGCTATCGCTGGTTCAGCTAAGACTTTAGCGCGAACATACCATTGATCGGTTAACATTGGTTCAATGACCACGCCACCACGATCGCCGTAAGGAATGGTAAGATCATGTGGTTCAATTTTTTCTAAAATACCTTGAGCTTCACACGCAGCAACAACAGCTTTACGTGCAGCAAAGCGTTCTAAATTTTGGAATTGTGTCGGAATATCAGTTGAGTAAGCGGTGCTTGGCTCGCCGTTAGTATCAAATACTTCTGCTTGTGTGCGAATATCACCATCAAAGGTAAAGATATTTATCATCGGTAATTGATGGCGACGCCCTACTTCATAGTCATTAAAGTCATGAGCTGGCGTGATTTTTACACAACCGGTACCTTTTGTCATATCCGCATGTTCATCGCCAACAATAGGAATACGTCGATTGACAAAAGGTAATATAACAAATTTACCAATGAGATCTTTATAACGAGGATCTTCTGGATTAACCGCCACACCAGTATCACCAAATAGTGTTTCCGGACGAGTGGTTGCGACAACGAGGTAATCTTTACCATCTGCCGTTTTCGCATCATCCGCTAATGGGTAGCGCAGATGCCACATTGAACCTTTAACTTCACGATTTTCAACTTCAAGATCTGAAATTGCCGTACGTAATTTTGGGTCCCAATTCACTAAGCGTTTACCGCGATAAATTAGATCTTCTTGATAAAGTCTTACAAACACTTCTTTAACTGCATTAGAAAGGCCTTCATCCATCGTAAAACGTTCACGATCCCAATCAACAGAATCCCCTAAACGTCTCATCTGCTTAGTAATACTTCCACCTGATTCAGCTTTCCATTGCCAAATTTTTTCGATAAAGGCATCTCGACCATAATCATGACGAGTTTTATTTTCTTCAGCGGCAATTTTACGTTCTACCACCATTTGAGTAGCAATACCAGCATGGTCAGTTCCTGATTGCCAAAGTGTGTTATTTCCTTGCATACGGTGATAGCGAATTAATGCATCCATAATGGTCTGTTGAAATGCATGTCCCATATGCAAACTACCGGTTACGTTTGGTGGTGGAATAGCAATGCAATAGCTAGGCTGAGATTTGTCACCATTAGGCTTAAAGTAACCACTTTTTTCCCAATGTTGATAGATAGGTTGTTCGATTTCTTGTGGATTATAAGTCGTATTTTTCATAATAAAGGCATCAATCCTAATTCAAGGCATAAAAATGGCTATTATTCTACAGTAAAATGACATAACAATAAATTAGCAAAGCAGTAAAGTCGATGATTTAATTCGCTGCTATCACGCCTTAATATAAAATATTTATATTTACTGATAAAACAAAAAAACCGTTTTAGATATAAAACGGTTTTGATAAAAGATATAAAAAAGCTTTAGTGGAAATGATAAATAAAATTATCGATCAATCGAGTTTTGCCAACATATACCGCTAATGCACACAGAGTATCTTGTGTTAACTGCGATACGGGTTTTAAAGAACAAAGATCGACAAATTCAATATAATCAATTTTAGCAAGTGACTGTTGTTCAATAAGTAATTGCATCGCGCTATGAATTGTCGCTACTGATCTTTCTCCTTTAGCGATCATAGTATTAGCAAGTTCTATCGATTGATAAAGACAAACGGCTGCTTTGCGCTCATTGTCAGATAAATAACTATTTCGTGAACTTTTGGCTAAACCATCTGTTTCACGTACAATCGGACATCCAATAATTTCAATATCAAAATTTAAATCCCTTACCATCTGTTTAATAACAGCTAATTGCTGCGCATCTTTTTGTCCAAAATAAGCTCGATCGGGACAAGTGATATTGAATAATTTGCTCACAACGGTGCAAACACCTTTAAAGTGACCTGGCCGCTTTTCGCCACAAAGCGCATCAGTTAAACCATTTACATCAACATAGCTATTAAAACAAGGGGAGTACATTTCTTCGGCAGTGGGGGCGAAGATTAAATCAACGCCCATTTGTTCACAAGCGATTTTATCGCGCTCAAGATCACGTGGGTAACTAGCTAAGTCCTCTTTAGGGCCAAACTGCATGGGATTAACAAATATAGTGACAATCACTCTTTGATTATCTTTTTTAGCGCTAGCCATTAAACTCTGATGACCTTCATGTAAATATCCCATCGTAGGCACAAGACCTATGGTTTCACCCGCTAAGTGCCAAGCTTTAACCTGATGGCGAACATCAGCAATTGAGGTAACGACTTTCATGTGCTTTTATCCTTTATTACTGATTAAAAATTCATATTTAAGTTTAGCCATGATTTCGCTATCTATAGCAAATTCATGAATTGAATCAGGAAATTGCTGCCGTTTAACCTCTTGGCAATAATCTGCAAATGCCTGTTTCATTTGCTCACCAATAGGTGCAAAGGATTTAACAAACTTTGATGATACGCCATCATACATAGACAACATATCTTGGTACACTAATACTTGCCCATCACAGTTATGGCCGGCGCCAATCCCTATTGTTGGAATATTGACTAAATCAGAAATAAGCGATGCTAAATCAGCAGGCACACACTCTAATAAAATTGCTGCCGCACCTGCTTGTTCAACAGCTAACGCATCAAGAATAATATTTTTGGCAGCATGATAATCTTTACCTTGCACTTTATATCCACCTAATGCAAGTACAGATTGAGGCATTAAGCCGATGTGTGCAATAACCGGTATAGAAGCTTGCGCTATCATTTTGATATGTTCACAAAAAGCCTGCCCACCTTCAAGTTTAACGGCTTGAGCATTGCCTTCTTGAATCAATCGACCAGCATTATATACCGCATCATAAACAGAAGCATGGTAAGACATGAACGGTAAATCGGTTACAACTAATGCCGTTTTAGCCGCTCTAGCAACAGCTTTTGAATGATGAATCATATCCTCCATAGTAACCGATACAGTGCTGTCATATCCTAGCATAACCATACCTAAGGAGTCTCCAACTAACAAACAATCAACACCACTTTCATCCATCAGTTTAGCGGTGGTATAATCGTAAGCTGTCAACATGGTAATTTTTTGCTTATTTTGTTTATGTTTTTGTAAAGTAAGAATAGTATTTTTCAAGGTAACAGCTCCAATTCTAATTGTCGATAGTCCTTATATGGATGTTTTTGTCGACTAATGTTAAGCAAAATAGTCGATAATTGTTGATAAATTGGTTTGAGCTCATCTGGCATTGCCATCATATGTTGCTTAATGGTTTCAATATCGTTACGCTCCACAGGTCCAGTTAATGCCTCTATGACACCTGCTTTACAAATGTTGTTGGCATTACCAAGAAATAGCGGATGCCAAGCTTGTTCACTAAACTCTTTATCTAATCCACATTGATTAAGTAAATCTACACCGATTTGTACCAAAGCTAGCACTTGATTACTTAGCATGACACAAGCAGCATGATATAGTGGTTTTTTATTTGCTGAAAGAATTGCTAAGCGATTAGGTAATAGCGCTAAAAAACGTTGTAATTGGTCGATAATAGCTTTATTTGCTTCGAGCGTAAAAGAGACGTCCGACATAGCATTATAGCAATCGAACTTATCATAAATAGCGTATAAAGGGTGTAATGAAAAAGCGAATGGATGCACAACTTTATTTTGCTGAAATATGTGTGATGTCAATAAGCCACTACAATGACCAATCCACTTATTGGTAATAGGTAATTGACATAATTCATGCCAGACAGAAGCAATTTGACCATCAGCTACTGTCACCAATAAACAATCGCAACTATTCACTAAATCAGCTAAAGATGAATAGGCATAAGATTGAGTAAAATCACTAGCTTGTTTGGCGTGTTCATAAGTTCTGCTAAAAAAGCCTGCAACTTGTAAACCCGATAAACTAAAATATTTCGCTAGTGTGCACCCAACTTTACCAGCTCCGATAAAACCAATAATCATATAAATACATCAATTTCAAAATGATCTGCATTATAACTGAATCGCCTTAATATTCAATGTGATTGATATAATTGACTTTAATAAAATTTCAATCACTATCTAATTGAATGGTATAGCATTGATTTGCTTGTTATTATTTACTATTTGTGAAATAAGACCCTAATTTAGGTTATTTTTTAAGCGCAAAAATTGGCAAACCTAATTTCGTTTTACGATATTAGGTTTGCCATGATAACTATTATAAATAGAAGCTTTATTTAAAACTATTTATACAATTTAAATAAAAGAATTATTACGGCGTGACGCATGCTGTTAAATAATTAGGCTCTTCATTACCTCTATTACCTATAACGCCATTTCTTGCATCTACAACATAATGATTTTGATCACTTCTTAAATCCGATGTCCAATAATAAGCACCTCCAAAATAGGGATCATGATAATTATCCCAATCGCTACCGACATAATAATCATTGGTTACACTTCCCCATTCAGAAAATAAACCACCCATCCACTGTCCACTACTATTTCGGTAACTAATTAATCTACGATCTACTTCTTTCACTCCTGGGACACCATTATTCCAATTAATATTATTACCACTTCCATCAGTTACTCGATTCGAATTGGTTAAATCCAAAACCCCCGGTAACCGGTAACCTCCATTTAATGAGTTGCATCTATTTTCTGAATTTACATAGCCTCCTGACGCGCCAGGAATACCAATATACCAGCGTGATATCTTGAATGTATAAAAGACTATAGTTTTACTTTTATCTGCATACAATCTAAATGTAGAAGGTGTAAATACACCACCATTACTCGATAAAGATGGGCCCTTTAGGCTTACACGTAACAGACCACCATAATTACTCAAACTTAAACTCACGCCACTACCAGAAACTTGTCCAACGCTACTCCCATTGATATTTATTAGTTCAGTAGCAGATAATCCAGCAACTTTCAAATCAAAGAATAAATTATTCGATCCCGTTGTTGGAAAGTTATTTTCAGGATTGCTAGGATCATAAGAATAAAATCCTTTTCCATACTTCCAATTATCACCAACATCTTCTTCGCTAGCTAAATTTGGTTTTGCATAACAAAATTTTGCTAGCGAATCAACTTTCGGATAAAGATAATAACTCTTACTCCCACCTCGATACACACTAGAGTTTGGTATGCCATATTTTGTTGAGATAAAACCAGCTAAGGGGATTGATAGCGTCAATTTGTAAGGTGCATTACAGCCTTCTAATTCACTATTAAAATTATTTTTTACAAAAGTAGTTATATTATTTCCCTCATAATCATACCAATTTAACGCTATATTCCCTGTAACCGTTGGTTGACCATCACCATCTCTATCCCCCCAGTAATTCGATGTAGTAATAATCTGTGTTAATGGATATTGTGGATAACTTGAATTACTATTTGGAGGTGAAACAAACGTTTGGATATCGGAAAACTTTGCTTTACTGGTAACAAGTTGAATAGGTTTTGCTGAAGTTGAAACATCATTATCAGGAGTAACTTTTTTACCATCGGGCAATATTATTCTTAAAAGAGGGGTAATATCAGTATTCTTGGTTAAACCGTTGAATGATATGTAAGGGGCATTACCTTTAATTGCATTAACCGTTTGTGCTGACAAAGCCGAAACATGATTAGTAAAAGTAAATAGACTTAAAAATAATAATAGATTTTTATTTTTTAAAAAGTTGCCAAGTATTGATGAATTATTGGCTGGCTGGCTGGCTGGCTGGCTGGCTGGCTGGCTGGCTGGCTGGCTGGCTGGCCTTTAATCCCTTATATTTTAACATATTAGCATATCCCTTTCTATTTTATTTACTTGTTTTTTTTGTTGATTTTTAATCAAGATTAATAATCAGCTAAAGTATAAATAACTGCGGGTGGCTGAGCAACAATAAATCTGAGATATTTGTTAAGATTTGTTAACTTCAATCATTATCAATCTTCTACA
>NZ_LZGO01000080.1:0-21695 GCF_001690235.1 Gilliamella sp. wkB292 | reverse complement strand
TCATAGTTTATATTAAGGTATGTTACAATATTTTTAGTTATTTCTCCATAACCTAAAAAACAGTATAAGATGAAAGAAAATCTTTTTGTCAGTAAAATGACAACATTATTCAATAATACCCTCGAATCTTTACCCACTTTGCACATCGCTTTTTGTTTTGATGATAACTATGCTATGCCGGCTGGCATTGCAATGTCGTCAGTGATAGTCAATAACCCCGATAAAAATCTAGTTTTCCACTTATTTGGTAATCGTGTTTCAAATGAAAAAATTCTAAAATTTAATGAATTAAAAAAAACAAATGTTTCTATCATTTATTACGAAATTAGTGACGATTTTTCAATTAATCCTGACACATTGGTTTTACATGTGTCAGCATCGACTTGTTTGCGCTTTGTTGTTCCTCAAATTTTGAACAAAGTGACTTCTCGAGTTCTATATTTAGATTGTGATGTGCTTTGCACTGATAATCTTAATGAATTAATCAATACAGACTTAAATAATAAATATGCAGCTGTGGTGCCTGATGTTGATAAGACTCAAGAAAAACAGAGCACTGCATGTGATATTACTTATGGGGAATATTTTAATGCGGGTATGATTTATATCAATACAGATATGTGGGTAGAAAATAACTTAACCGATAAAGCATTTACTATGATAAATAGCGGTAAGGTCTATAAGTTTGCTGATCAGGATGTATTAAACATTTTAATGAAAGGTAAAACAGTATTTTTACCTCGACGATTTAATAATATAACTGCACTCACCGTCGGTGGAAAAGAGGATGATTTTATTGGACAACGTTCTGTTATTATTCATTATGTTACCGGCAATAAACCTTGGTATCGATTGTATCTAACGCCACTTTATCAACAGTATCTTTCAATATCGCCTTGGGCAAATGATAAACTATTACTAGCCAATGAGAATGCACCGTCGACAACAAGGCGTTATGCTAAAATGCTTGCTAAGGAGCATAAATATTTTTCAGCTTTTAAATATTATTTATTGTATTTAAAACATAAAGCTTTTAAAAAGCACTAAAGGGTTATTTTGTGATTGATGTTGATAAATTTATTACTAGAAAAAATGAATTATTATCTAACTTCATTAACAATGAAGATGTATTACATATTCTTTTATGTTTTGATGATAATTATGCCCTACCTGCTGGTATAGATGTTATTTCAGTTATCGAAAATAATAAAAAATATCAGCTTCATTTTCATTTGTTTACACACAGCATTTCAGATGAAAATAGAAAAAAATTGGCTTCAATAAACTCTAATAACGTTAGTATAACTGAATATGTTATCAATGATCATTTTCAAGTTGATCATAAAAATACAGAGCAATTTCCAATTTCTGCATGTGTTCGCTTAATTGCCCCTATGATTTTGAAACATGTCACTGACAGATTACTTTATATTGATAGTGATACACTTTGTCTTAAATCTTTGGAATTTATCAATGAGACTAATATAGATTCGGCAATTATTGCTGCTGTTGCCGATGTCGCTTATATGCAAGAGTCCCAATGCGTTAAATATAATATTGCCTTTGGTTCTTATTTTAATTCAGGTGTTATGTTAATTAATATTCCGTTATGGTGTCAGGAAAATATTACATCTAAGACATTACAATTATTAAATAGTGGTAAAAAATACCAATTTCCAGACCAAGATGTATTAAATATTGCTATAGGTGAACGAAGAGTTATATTAGAAAATAGATTTAATAATCTATTAGCATTATCAATTAATGGAAATGAAGATGCTATGGTGCCAGACAATACGGTAATAATTCATTACATTACTAAAAATAAACCTTGGCATGAACCTTATCGATCTAAATTATTTGATTATTATTTAGAAAAATCACCATGGAAAAATGCCCCTTTAATCCCCTATAACAATAAAAAGACCTCATCAATCCGGGCATACTCTCGGCTTATGTTCAAGCAAAAAAAATATTTGGCGGGGATTAAACATTATCTTATTTATTTAAAAACGAAATTAAAAAAATAATATGCTATTTTTATCGTTTTAACGGTAAATCAGGATTGCAGTTTTAAACGTTGATTTTTTTTGATGGTTATTTGATGAGTGAGTAATAGTTATATATTTTATTTTCTTATATTAAAATAGCGTATCTATCACCAGTCATGGTTAGATATATCTTTTTTCGGTGGTTACTGGTATAGTATATAACTTATTTTAGTCGTTAGTTGTTCAATTCAGTTACAATAAATCCATCATGATTTTGATGATGAAATCATTTTATTCTGACGTTATTCCTGAAATATTTTTCTTAATTTTATTGATGTGTTGAACTTATCTTATTCATTAGTAGGTGCATGTTAAGTGGTTGATGATTTTGCCGAGAATGGTTTACTGGCGAAAGCAATAGATGGTTTTGTGGCAAGAGAGCCGCAGCGCAATATGGCCAATAAAGTCTCGGAATCAATAAAAAAACAACGCTCTCTTGTGGTTGAAGCTGGTACTGGAACCGGTAAAACTTTTGCTTATCTTGTTCCCGCTCTTCGTAGTGATAAAAAAGTTATTCTATCTACTGGATCAAAAAATCTTCAAGAACAGTTATATAGTAAAGATTTGCCAATTATCAAAAAGGCGTTAAATTTTACAGGTAAAATAGCGTTGCTTAAAGGTCGAGCTAATTATCTTTGTTTGGAACGTCTATATCATCAATATGCTGCCGCGGGGGATCTCGATAAAACGTTAAGGGTTGACTTAGCCCGTGTTAAAAATTGGTCGATTAAAACTAAAGATGGTGATATTAGCAAATGTACAACTGTAACTGAAGACAATCTTATTTGGCCATTATTAACCAGCACTAATGATAATTGCTTAGGAAGTGATTGTGAACATTATAATGATTGTTATGTTGTTAAAGCCCGTAAACGAGCATTAAATGCTGATGTAGTGGTGGTTAACCATCATCTCTTTTTGGCTGATGTTGTTGTAAAAGACACAGGATTTGGCGAGTTGATTCCTAAAGCCGATGTTATGATTTTTGATGAAGCTCATCAATTGCCCGATCTGGCTTGTCACTATTTTGGCCAACAATTGACTAGTCGTCAACTTTTTGATCTTGCGAAAGAAATCAACCTCACTTATCGCACCGAAGTAAAAGATATGTCGCAACTACAACAATGTGCAGATAAATTACAAAAATGTACTCAAGATTTACGCCTAGCAATTAATCAGCAATCACCAAAGGGTAATTTGCGTTTTTTATTTCATCAAGAAGACGTCAAAAAAGAATTATCTTATCTAATTGATGCGTTGAATTTTTGTCATGAAGTATTGCAACTAGCTGTTGGTCGTTCTTCAACCTTAGATAACTGTTTTGAAAGAGTCGATCAATACAGCATGCTATTAAAGCGATTACAGCAAACTGATGTAACAGGATTCAGTTATTGGTATGAAAGTAGTTATAACTATTTTGTTTTTGCCTTAACACCATTATCGGTGGCAGATAAATTTACAGAACTATTAGCAGAACGTAAAGGCAGTTGGATTTTTACTTCAGCAACGCTTTCTGTCAATAATCAATTAGATTATTTTACTAAACGTTTAGGTTTAACCGATGCCGATTCACTTATTTTAGAAAGTCCTTTTGATTACATACACCAAACGGTTTTATGTGTACCTCGTTATATTCCATCGCCAAATGAACAAGGAAATGCTGAAAAATTAGTTGAGATATTGTTACCCGTCATTGAAGCGAATAATGGACGTTGTTTCTTTTTATGTACTTCATATGCAATGATGCATGCTTTAGCTAAACAGTTTCGAGAATTGACAAAACTACCCGTTTTAGTACAAGGTGAAACCAGTAAAATCAAATTGTTAGATCAGTTTATCCATAGTGGTAATGCACTATTAATTGCAACAAGTAGTTTTTGGGAAGGAATAGATGTTAGAGGCGATACCTTATCTTGTGTTATTATAGATAAACTTCCTTTTACATCACCTGATGATCCGTTAATTAAAGCCCGTATGGAAGATTGTCAAATGCAAGGTGGCGATGCTTTTAACGAAGTACAGCTACCCGAGGCGGTAATTACCTTAAAACAAGGGGTGGGGCGATTAATTCGCCATCATAATGACCGAGGTGCAATTATAATCTGTGATAATCGTTTAGTTATGCGACCCTATGGCGCAACATTTATTAATAGC
This sequence comes from Gilliamella sp. wkB292, assembly GCF_001690235.1. Classification (NCBI taxonomy): domain Bacteria; kingdom Pseudomonadati; phylum Pseudomonadota; class Gammaproteobacteria; order Orbales; family Orbaceae; genus Gilliamella; species Gilliamella sp. wkB292. Next base: position 17,490 of record NZ_LZGO01000080.1, on the reverse strand, counting down.
TTACCACCATCACCAAGAACACGTGATATAAACAAGGTTAAAGAATTTTTATTAAAAAAAGTTAACTAATAAAAAATTGGAAAAAACATGAGTACTATTTTAGCCATTGATACCTCAACAGAAGCTTGTTCAGTAGCTTTACTCTATTGTAATGAAATTACGCACGATTTTAAAATATCGGCCCGCGATCATACCAAGCAAATTTTACCGATGATTGATAATATTCTTAAACAATCTAACTGTTCCCTGTCACAAATTGATGCAATTGCGTTTGGACAAGGACCAGGTAGTTTTACGGGTGTACGTATTGGTATTGGTGTTGCTCAAGGTTTAGCTTTAGGTATTGATAAACCCATGATAGGGGTATCAACGTTAATGACTTTAGCTCAAGGTGCTTATCGAACCAATAATGCAACGCACGTTTTAGCCGCTATTGATGCTAGAATGAGTGAGGTGTATTTAGGGCAATACCGTTATGAGCATAATCAATGGCAAGCTCTGATTCCAGAATGCGTAATTGCACCAAAATGTGTTTTCGACAAAGTAAAAAATCTTAGTAGCGATACCTATAGTGCAGGAACGGGCTGGCAAACTTACCCTGATATGATAAACAATATTAAGCAAAGTGATATACTATTACCACATGCTCAAGATTTGGTTGTTTTAGCTCAACAAAAATGGCAAAACAATGAATGGGTCTCGGTAGAGGATGTCGAACCGACCTATTTACGCAATGAAGTCACTTGGAAAAAGCTACCTGGTCGATAAAATAAAAGCCACAGTTTGTGGCTTTTATTTTATTAACTTACGTTTTATTCTTTAAAAAGTCCTAAATGTTCTTTAGCGTATGCTTCAAAATCCGTGCATCCACCAATTGGTTTTTCGTCAATAAAAATCTGTGGAACGGTTTCGACAGGTTTACCTACGCTTTTAGACAGATCTTCTTTAGTGATGCCTTCTTCATTTATATCGACGTATCGATAGGAAAAATCATCACGTTCTTGTGATAACTTTTCGGCTAACTCTTTAGCTCTTGAACAATATGGACAGCCCTGACGACCAAAAATTACAGTATACATTTTTCACCTCGAATCATTTATTTAAGTTTATTTTACTATACTGAATTTTGATAGAAAAAAAAGCACTTAAATATAGTTAATTAAATAGATTATATCTATTGATAATAAATTTTGAAAGTAAATAAAACCTTAAATTTAATAATTAGAATTAGATTGATTATTTATCTGTCAATTTAAGCGTTACAGTGTTTAACGTGAATTTTATACTTTAGATTAAATAAGTTGTAGTTAAGTAAAACACCAACGTCACAAAATTAAAAATTACTTATGTACACTACGGTCATTTCGATTCGTGGCGAGATTTTTTAACATAAAAATAGATTAATATTTGTATGTTTTAATCGGTTTCATTTTGTGAAAACTATTTATTAAAAATGATATTATAAGTAGCTTGATATAAAATGGTATCTGGTTTATGCGTTTGTGTTCAATATGTATCAAACGTAAAGTTTTTATTCATTAAACTTATTAAATAGTGGGTATATATGTTAAAAAAATTATTGTTAATTCTATTAATATTCCCAGTTATCGTCCTAGCTAAACAAAAAGAATGCGCAGTTAAACCCAGCTATGATATTACTATAACTGAAAAAAATGTGCGAATTTTCAATAAAAATAATGATCTAACTATTTTATCTAATGGGAATGTCGAGCTAAATCAAAAACCCGTTTTGCTAAATGCACAACGACAAAAACAGACGTTAATGTTTCAAAAGAATATTAGGCAACAGCTACCACAACTTGAACAGCAGGCTTTAACTATGTTGTCTACAGTTAAGTTTAGTTTTGAGAATGCGATTAAAAATAAACTTGGCAATGATAGTAAGTTGCAAAGTGAATTAAATAAATTATATAAAAGATTAGTAAAATTGTTACACCAGTCAATTATGACAGAAAATGGTAGGACAGAATTTCACTATCAAAATTTTAATAATTTGAAAAAAGATGGCGAAGAGATAGGCCAACGAATTTTTTATAATGTTGTGGGGGGGAGTATAGTCAATTTTAACTTCTTTCAAAATTATGCCACAATCAATGAAATTTCAAAAAATGAATGGAAAGCACAAAAGCCAAAACTTAAGGCTTTTGATGCCCATATTTGTTCAGTTATTACCGATATAAATAATCAATATCAGCAAATATTAAGCGAACTCGAGCATTGAGAAATAAGTCAATAGACATTGATACAAACTTTTGCGAAAATAGCCTATCTTTAACGATAGAATGAAAGACATAGAAATTTATGACAGCACGTATAATTGATGGCAAACAGTTAGCTCAGCAAGTTAGAAATGACATTGCAAATAAAGTAAAAGAACGTATCGCTAAAGGATTATCTATTCCCGGACTTGCTGTTATCCAAGTTGGTTCGGATCCCGCATCAAAGATTTATGTGCAAAATAAACAAAAAGCATGTGATGAAGTAGGTTTTGCATCATTTGCTTATGATTTTCCCCAATCAACGACCGAAGCTTTGTTAACACTGATAGACGAACTCAATGAGCGTAAAGATGTTCATGGTATCTTAGTGCAACTTCCGTTACCGGATAATATCGATAAAACTAAAGTCCTTGAACGGATCCATCCGAGTAAAGATGTTGACGGCTTCCACCCATATAATATTGGACATCTACTACAAAGAGACCCAATTTTACGTCCTTGTACGCCTTATGGTGTAGTGAAAATGTTACAATCAACCGGCGTCAATTTATCTGGACTGAATGCTACGGTTGTGGGCGCTTCGAGTATTGTTGGTCGGCCAATGGCATTAGAACTGTTATTATTAGGTTGTACAACAACTATTACCCATAGCCGTACTATAGATTTAGCTAAACATGTAAGCAATGCTGATATTGTTGTTGCGGGTGTTGGGATAGCTAACTATGTAAAAGGTGAATGGATAAAACCAGGCGCAATAGTGATTGATGTCGGTATTAATCGATTACCAAATGGTAAGCTTGCTGGTGATGTAGAGTTTGAAACTGCCGTTGAGCGAGCCGGATGGATAACGCCAGTTCCAGGCGGAGTTGGTCCTATGACTGTCGCTATGCTTATGAGTAACACCCTTGAAGCGTGTGAAAAATTTAGTCATTGATTTGATAGATTCGTTGAATTTTGGATTGGTAGATGTAAATTAAAAAAATGGAAATAAGGAACATTTTATGATTATATTTCACACTTCTTTAGGTGATATTAAAATTAAAACCTTCGATAATGAAGCGCCAGAAACGGTTAAAAATTTTGTTGAATATTGCAAAGAGGGTTTTTACAACAACACTGTATTTCATCGTGTGATTAATAATTTTATGATTCAAGGTGGTGGTTTTGAGCCTGGTATGAAACAGAAAAAAACCAAAGCACCTATTAAAAATGAAGCTGATAATGGTCTAAAAAATGATCGTGGTACCTTAGCGATGGCTCGCACCTCTGATCCCCATTCCGCAACTGCACAGTTTTTTATTAATGTAGTGGATAATGATTATTTGAATTATCGATCACCTGATGTAAATGGTTATGGTTATTGTGTATTTGCGCAGGTTGTTGATGGTATGGATGTGGTAGATAAAATTAAAGCAGTCAAAACAGGTCGAAGTGGAATGCATTCCGATGTGCCTGTTGAAGATGTGATTATAAAGAGTGTAACGGTTGAATAATCCTACTCGTTATTTTATTGCAGATATTCATCTTACTGATAATGAACCTGCTCAAGATCATTTTGATATAACAGCAGGTTTTTTATCTTTCTTAGACAGTTTACCAGATCACTGTGAACTCTATATTTTAGGCGATCTTTTTGATTATTGGATTGGAGACGATGTCAATTCAATCTTACATCGTAAAATTGCCGATGCGCTAAACAATCTTTCTAACCGACATATAAAAAAATATTTTGTACATGGTAATCGTGATTTTTTATTAGGTAAGAAATATGCCAAATCTTGTGGCATGACAATATTGCCAGAGATTAATTGTTTACCTAATCAAGATAGCAATATTGTATTTTTGCATGGTGATTTGTTATGTCTTGATGATCCACAATATCAAAAATTCCGTAAAGTAATGCATAAAAAATGGTTACAAGCCCTTTTTTTATTATTGCCACTTCGTATTCGTTTAAAAATAGCAGGTAAACTACGTCAAGAAAGTAGCGCACATAATCAAATAAAGTCAGAAAATATTATGGATGTTAATCAAGATGCCGTTGAAAATATGATGAGCAATTATAATGCTAACATTATGGTACATGGTCATACGCATAAACCTGCAACTCATCATTTTTTTATTAACAATCAGCCAGTAACTCGTTTGGTCCTTGGGGCTTGGCATGACGGTATATCTTTTATTAAGCAAGAAACAAACAGTAATATCTTAAAACTTTATAACCACTCTTTTAAATAATCAGTTTGTAAAATGCTATCTTTTTCGCCAAAATCTTTTAATTTACCTTGTTCTAAGATTACTACATAGTTGGCGATACGCTTAACTTCATTAATGTTATGTGTAACGTAAATGACGGGTATTTTTATTTCATGAATTAACTGGTCGATATAACTTAACAGCTCTTTTTTTCTCGGCATATCTAGGGCTGATAATGGTTCATCCATTAATAACAATTGTGGATTAGTTAATAACGCCCGCCCAATAGCAACACGCTGTTTTTCTCCACCAGATAGCATGGCAGGATAACGATTTAATAAATGACTAATATTGAGTACTTCAATCATTTCATCTAATTTTTGCGAACTAAGTTTTTTTATTCCATAAGTTAAGTTTTTCAACACCTTATAGTGAGGAAACAACAAAGCATCTTGAAAGACGGTCGCAATGTTTCGTTTTTCAGGAGGAATAAAAATATTTTGAGTAGTGGAAACCAACGTCACTTGGTTAAGCGTGATATTGCCATGGTCAGGTTTAACCAGTCCATTGATAAGATTTATCAAAGTTGATTTTCCCGAGCCTGATACGCCTAAAATTGCTGTCACTCCTTGACAAGGTATTGAATGTTTAAATTCAAATGCAAATGAAGATGAAGATAGTTGTTTTTTTACATCTATTTCTAACATAACTTATTATCCAAATAATTTTTTCTTATGCCAACGATTGAGCATTTCGGATAAAAAGAGTGCCGCCAAAGACAACACAATGGATATTATACACAACCTCAAAGCAGCATGTTCACCATTAGGCATTTGTAACAATGTATACATAGCAAGCGGTAGTGTTCGCGTTTCACCTTGGATATTAGAGACAAAAGTGATAGTGGCGCCAAATTCACCTAAACATCTTGCAAAACCTAATACAATACCCATTAAAATACCAGGAAATGCTAATGGTAGTGTAATAGTCATGAATACTTTTAATGGACTTGCACCTAATGTTCGAGCAACACTTTCTAAACGTAAATCAATGGATTCAATTGCTAGACGAATTGACCGTACCATCAATGGAAATGCCACAACTGCCGAAGCTAATGCGGCACCTTGCCAATTAAAACTAAAGCTAATCTGTAAATAATAATTTAACCAATCCCCTATAAAACCATGTCGTCCCATCGTTATTAACAGTAAATAACCTAAAACCACAGGGGGTAAAACCAAAGGCAGATGCACAAAACTATCAAAAAGTGATTTACCTAAAAATTGGCATCTAGCTAAAATCCATGCAGTCAAAATACCAATAGGTAAACTGAATAAAATTGCGGCCCCAGCTATTTTTAAGCTCAGTAGCAGTGTTTGCCATTCAAATTCGGTCAATATCATGAGTTTTATTATTTTGTTACAAAACCATATTTTTCAAATATGCGTTTAGCTTCAGGTGATTTTAAATATTGATAAAACTCTTTCGCTTCTGGTTTTAACAATGCTATTGGATACTCAATAGGATCAAATGAGTTAGCCGGAAAAACACCAATAATTTTGACTTTATCGCTGACCTTTGCATCTGTACTATATACAATGCCTAATGCAGCTTCGTTACGTTCAACCAGCATTAACGCATCGCGCACATTACTTGCTGGTGCAAATTGTGGTGCTAATTTATCAAATACGCCTAAATAAGTTAAGGATTCTTTGGCATACAATCCAGCAGGGACATGATCGGGATCGCCAATCGCTAATTTTTCTGTTTTAGGTAAAATTGCATTCCAATCAGTGTTACTATTAATATCGATTTTTTCTAAGTTTGACTGTTTAGGTGCGATTAATACCAAAGAATTTTTAAGTAAATCTTCTTTGTTTTTAACTAAATTATGTTCTATTAAATAAGTCATCCATTTTTGATCTGCTGACATAAAAATATCAGCGGGCGCACCTTGTTCAATCTGTTTGGCTAATACCGATGACGAAGCGAACGAAAAAATAATTTCCTGATTTTTGTGATTTGTTTTATATTCAGCTGCAATATCTTGCATCGCATTGGTTAATGATGCCGCTGCAAATAGGGTTACTTTTTCAATAGCTAAAGTGGAAAATGTGGTTAATAAGGTTGTGACCATTAAAAAAATTTTAATACGTGTTTTCATCATATTCCTCATGCTGAAAATAACTTATGTAATTTTGTATATTGATGATGATGCGTAAAGCGGTAACTGAGATTTAACATAAAAATCGATAATTAAAACAGCTATCATACCCCTTACTTATCAGGTTCATCATATTATAATAAACTTTTCGTTATATAAAATAAAATATATCGATAAATTAACAAACCTTTTCTTATTTAATCATAAGTTAATGATTGTTAATTGGATTGTTCAAAATAACTTAATTATCTAATTGTTCTAAAAGGTATTTGAAAAGTAACATCAGTCACTTGACGCAACTTTTTTGAAGGTAGTTGAAAAAACGTCTACAATAATTGAAATTATCTGAATAAGATGTTTTTCAGTTTATCAAGGTGGTGTCATGAGCTTTTCTCCAGAAATTTTATTAACTATAAATTCAAATCAGCAATTATTTACTGATCCAAGGCGTATAGCATTACTTAAAGCCATTGACCAAACCGGTTCTTTAAGCCAAGCCGCCAAATCAATTGGCATAAGCTACAAAACAGCTTGGGATGCAATGAGTGAAATTAATCGTTTAGCACCGACACCATTTTTGATAACAATAACTGGAGGTAAAAATGGTGGGGGAACCAAACTCAGTGCTTATGCCGTCAGATTTATTCAACTTTATGATCTTTTGACCCACATACAGCATAACGCGTTTAATATTTTGAGTGATGATAACGTTCCATTGGATGATATTTTAAAAGCCACAGCGCGATTATCATTACAAACCAGTGCACGTAATCAATTATATGGTAGTGTTAAACGGATTGAAGCAAACAATATTGCCGGTTTTATTACGGTTTCGCTTGGGGATAATCAAACTGAATTAAAAGCTTATATAACTCACAAAAGTATCGAAAGGTTAAAGTTAACTACGGACAAGACTGTGCTACTGTTAATTAAAGCCCCATTGATTGAATTAAATGATTCGCTTGAAAATTGTTTATCAGTAACAGTTGAGAAAGTAACTACAGATGGTGAATGGACTGAAATTGCCTTTTGTTTAGCATCAGGTATGATGCTTTATGCAAGTAAATTAACGAATACAGTTAAGGATTATGCATTAGTTGCAGGCAAAAAGCTGACAATATCAATTGATCCTCAGCATATTATTGTTGCTACATTAGTTTAATTTGAGGTATTTATGTTACATATTGAACACGCACACTATAAAATTAATGATCATAAAGTTTTTGTTATCGAATCATTAACCATCAATCAGGGGCATAGTGTTGCTTTTGTTGGACGTAATGGTAGCGGTAAATCAGTTCTAGCTAAAGCATTAGCCGGTGAACAACCGTTGCTATCGGGTAATGTGATTAATGATTTTAAATCAATAGCGTATATTTCTTTTGAACAATTACAAAAGTTGATTGATGAAGAATGGAAGCGCAATAATACTGATATGCTTAGCGAAGGCGAAAATGATACAGGATTAACGACATCGCAAATCATACAAGAAATTAAAGCAGATGATGAGCGATGCTTACAGTTGGCAAAACAGTTTGGTATTAGTCAGCTGTTGACTAGAAAATTTAAATATTTGTCAACAGGTGAAACACGAAAAACTTTGATTTGCAAAGCGTTAATGTCAAATCCCGATTTATTAATTTTAGATGAACCTTTTGATGGTTTAGATATTTTATCGCGTGAAAATTTAGCCGATAAGCTTGGTGAATTGTCTAAACAAGGAGTTACTATCGTATTAGTGTTAAATCGTTTTAATGAAATTCCTATTTTTATTGAAGAGATAGGTCTGCTTGTTGAATGTCAGCTCTTGAAATTTGGTAGTAAAGCAACAATATTAAATGACGAAACAGTTAAACAGCTAGCTGATCTAGAAAGCTTACCAAATGTACCTTTACCTGATGCAGATGTGCCTCCTGATGCATTATCTAACGAAATCGATCGTGTGGTTTTAAATAATGGCTATGTCCATTATGATGATAAAGCTATTATCGATGGGTTAACTTGGCGGGTAAAAGCGGGTGAAAACTGGCAAATAGTTGGACCTAATGGTGCAGGTAAATCAACGCTATTAAGTTTAATTACGGGTGATCATCCTCAAGGATACAGTAATGATCTAACACTATTTGGTCGTAAACGAGGTTCAGGTGAAACTATTTGGGACATTAAAAAGCATATTGGCTATGTCAGTAGTAGTTTACACCTTGATTATCGCGTCAGTTCTAGCGTTAAAACAGTACTTGTTTCAGGCTTTTTTGACTCAATAGGTGTATATCAAGCCACAAGCGATAGACAAGCAAAACTAGCCGATGAATGGCTTAAATTGCTAGGGTTATATACACAAGCTGATAAGCCTTTTCAGTCGTTATCGTGGGGGCAGCAGCGATTAGTGCTAATAGCTCGTGCTTTAGTAAAACATCCAACCTTGCTGATTTTAGATGAACCATTGCAAGGATTAGATCATCTTAACCGAGAATTAGTCAAAGGTTGGATAGATCGATTAATCAATGAAGGAAACACACAATTATTGTTTGTGTCGCATCATGCTGAAGATGCGCCAAAATGTATCACTCATCGTTTAACTTTTGTTCCTAATTTCGATCTCAGCTATCAATACCAATTTGAGACACTTAACTAATCATTAGTTAATAACTATTAAAATCAGTATTAAAAATAGAAATAATCAATAAAAAAAACGTATTTTAATGATGAAATTTTTACTTGATTATTGAAAAAAGTTTATAACGGCTATACTTAGAGAGTTATCCCCGATGCCTGTGGATAACTCTGTGAATAGTTTATTGAAAAACGCTTAAACTTCAATAACCATCAGGTTTTAGCTTGGTTTGGTTACAAGTTAAGCATGAATTGTTATTTTATTATTAATCAATTAGTTATCTTAAATCAAGCTATCTTTTTAAGATGGGTTTGGTTAATTTTTAAGTTAACTGAACAAAAAATATAAGATTTTAAAAGGTCAAGTCTTTTTGGGGATAATTTTTATTAATAGGTAAAATATTAGGTCACGAGTAATGAAAAAATTTAAATTATGTTCTGAATTTAAACCTGCTGGCGATCAACCTGAAGCCATTAGACGGATAAGTCAAAATCTTGATGACGGTATTGCTCATCAAACATTATTAGGTGTGACTGGGTCAGGTAAAACCTTTACTATGGCAAATGTTATTGCTCAGCATAATCGTCCAACAATTATTTTGGCGCCAAATAAAACGTTGGCCGCTCAATTATATGGTGAAATGAAAGCGTTTTTTCCTGAAAACGCAGTTGAGTATTTTGTCTCTTATTATGATTATTATCAGCCTGAATCTTATGTGCCATCAACCGATACTTTTATTGAGAAGGATGCATCGATCAATGAACATATCGAACAGATGCGCCTTTCGGCCACTAAATCACTATTGGAACGTCGCGATGTTGTGATTGTTGCATCGGTATCAGCAATTTATGGTTTGGGTGCGCCCGAGACCTATATGGCGATGATTCTGCACCTGACTAAAGGTACCATTACCGATCAACGCTCAATCCTAACCAGATTGGCTGAACTACAATATACTCGCAATGAAATGGGTTTTAGTCGTGGTACGTTTAGAGTAAGAGGTGATGTGATTGATATTTTTCCTGCTGATTCAGACGAGTTAGCTGTACGAGTAGAATTGTTTGATGATGAAGTAGAACGCATTACTATGTTTGATCCTTTAACAGGCAGTAGTGTTAATGATGTCTCTCGTATTACTATTTATCCAAAAACCCATTATGTTACACCAAGAAACATTATGGAAAACGCTATTGCTGAAATTAAGCAAGAACTTAAAGAACGGCAAAAAGTATTGTTAGATAATAATCGTCTGTTAGAAGAGCAGCGTTTAACTCAGCGAACACTATTTGATATTGAAATGATGACTGAACTTGGATACTGTTCAGGTATCGAAAACTATTCCCGCTTTTTATCTCAACGTAAACCCGGTGATCCACCTGCAACCTTATTCGATTACTTACCTGCTGATGGTTTACTGTTTATTGATGAATCACACGTTGCAATACCACAGATTGGTGCAATGTATAATGGCGACCGTTCACGTAAATTAAATTTAGTTGAGTATGGATTCCGTTTACCGTCAGCACTGGATAACCGTCCATTGAAATTCACGGAATTTGAAAACATTATGCCACAAACTATTTATGTGTCGGCAACACCAGCTAAATACGAAATTGAAAAATCAGGTGGTGAAATTATTGAACAAGTAGTAAGACCGACAGGTTTATTAGATCCGATTATTGAAGTTCGCCCAGTTGCTACTCAAGTTGATGATCTTTTATCCGAAATTAAAATTCGTATGCAAAACGAAGAGCGGGTATTAGTAACAACACTAACCAAACGTATGGCTGAAAACTTAACAGATTATTTATCCGAGCATAATGTCAATGTGAAATATTTACATTCCGATATTAATACGGTTGAACGGATGGAAATTATTCGTGATTTACGGTTAGGTAAAGTTGATGTTTTGGTTGGTATAAACTTATTACGTGAAGGATTAGATATTCCAGAGGTATCGTTAATTGCTATTTTAGATGCGGACAGAGAAGGCTTTTTGCGTTCAGAAAGCTCACTCATTCAAACAGTTGGACGTGCAGCGCGAAATGTAAATGGTAAAGCCATATTGTATGCTGATAAAATCACGCCAGCTATGCAAAAAACCATTGATGAAACAGCCCGTCGTCGTAAAAAACAGGAAGATTTCAATCAAGCTCATGGCATAACACCAAAATCAGTACGCAAAGAAATAAAAGATATTTTAGATGCAGGATTAAGCACTAAAAAATCAACGACTAAAGTACAAGCATTTGAACCGGGTAAACCTTATCATTATGTATCTATTAAAGAAGTTCAAGCGAGAGTGAAAGAACTTGAAGCCATGATGTACGAAGCTGCCCAAAATCTCGAGTTTGAAAAAGCCGGTGTATTACGTGATGAAATAAAAAAATTACGTGCTGATTTTATTAAAGTCTCTTAAAAAAATCATCAAAGAAGGAAAAAATGATGACAATTATTCGACTCGATCCACAAGACCGTTGGTCTGAAGCAGTTATTCACAATAATGTAATTTATTACACGAGTGTGCCAAGCAATTTAGTTAATGATGCCTATGAACAAACAAAAAGTGCCTTGGCTGAAATAGACAAAATTTTAGCTAGAGCAAATAGTGATAAAACCCGTATTTTAGATGCAACCCTATTTTTGGTAAACAAAAGCGATTTTGCTGCTATGAATAAAGCGTGGGACGAATGGGTTGCTCACGGCGATGCTCCTGTGCGCTGCACAGTCCATACTGGATTAATGAAAAATGAGTATTTAGTCGAAATAAAAATCGTTGCAGCAGTGACGGTATAATATTTTGCAATAAACAACTTAATAATCGTTGGTGATTAATTACTTCATTATTCTAGATAGACTAAAATGATAATATTATTAGCTTTTTTAGTAATAATATTATCACTACTATTTAGTTTTTCTTGTCATGTTACATATTGATTATTATCCTATTTGCTAAATTTTAGTGTATACTTTGAAAACTTTGAACTTCATCTATTGATATAATTTGCTATGCATACTCAAGCTAAAATTGCCATTGTAATGGGATCGAAAAGTGATTGGAGCACAATGCAACATGCTGCCGATATCCTCGATACACTTACGGTTAATTATCATGTTGAAATAGTTTCAGCCCATCGCACACCTGATAAATTGTTTCAGTTTGCTCAAGATGCTAAACGTCGAGGTTTTGATGTCATCATTGCTGGTGCTGGAGGTGCCGCTCATTTACCCGGTATGCTAGCGGCGAAAACATTGGTACCCGTATTAGGCGTACCCGTACAAAGTGCCTCGCTAAATGGTATTGACAGCTTATATTCCATTGTACAAATGCCTAAAGGTATTCCTGTTGGGACCTTAGCGATTGGTAAGGCTGGGGCTGCTAATGCTGCATTATTAGCTGTGCAAATTCTGGCATTACATGATAAAGACATCTATCAACGATTATCAACTTGGCGTTTAAGCCAAACTGATGAAGTTTTAAATAACCCTGATCCAAGAGTCGATGCATAATATGATAACTAAATCAGTTTGTGTTTTAGGTAATGGCCAACTAGGCCGAATGTTGAAGCAAGCTGGCGAGCCATTAGGTATCCATGTTTTTCCTGTTGGTTTAGATGTTGATCCAGCAACGATTCCTTATCAAAAATCAGTCATTACTGCTGAAATTGAACGTTGGCCCGATACGCCTTTTACTCAGATTTTAGCTCAGCATGGGCATTTTATTAATCGGGATGTGTTTCCAATTATTGCCGATCGTTTGAGTCAAAAACAACTATTAGATGAACTTAATCTACCCACAGCTAAATGGTTTTTGCTGAAAAATAGACAAGATTGGCCAACGCTATTTCAACAGTTAGGTCAATTGTTAATTGTTAAACGTCGTACTGGTGGTTATGATGGTCGGGGTCAATGGCGTATAGCCATTAATGACGATATCGACGTACCTGAAGATATCTATGAACAAGCGATTGTAGAACAGGCAATTGCATTCGATAACGAATTATCATTGATTGGTGCACGCAATGCGAAAGGTGAAACCGTTTTTTATCCATTGACGCATAATTTACATCAAGATGGTATTTTAAGAATGAGTATTGCTTTACCGGATAAAATGCCTGTATTACAAGCCAAAGCCGAAAAAATGTTATCCGCCATCATGCAAAAGCTCAATTATGTCGGCGTAATGGCAATGGAGTGTTTTGTTGTCGGTGAAAATCTATTAATCAATGAATTAGCGCCAAGAGTCCATAACAGTGGCCACTGGACCCAAAATGGTGCTTCAATAAGTCAATTTGAGCTTCATTTACGGGCAATCTTGGGATTACCAATACCAAAGCCTAATGTTTTTGCGCCTTCTATCATGGTTAATCTGATTGGAACTGAATTAAATTATGATTGGTTATCAATTGATTTAGTCCATTTACATTGGTACGAAAAAGAAGTCAGAGTTGGCCGTAAAGTGGGGCATTTGAATTTAACTCACCCTCAAATATCAACATTGATTGATTCGTTAGATACATTGTTACCGATGTTGCCTGTTGAATATCATCCAGCTATTTGTTGGGCAAAACAGCAATTTGAGTCGTTATAGCTTGTTGAAGAAAAGGGTAGCGCCATGGTCAACTTTAGCAAAAAAATTAATTACCAACGTTATGCTAGTAAACAATATGACACTCTAACAGATGAATATTCAGTTTTACGCTGTTTTGAAAGTGATCGTGGACGAATTATCAATTCTGCAGCTATAAGACGCTTACAGCAAAAGACTCAAGTGTTTCCTCTCGAACGTAATTCAGTCGTCAGGAGCCGTTTGACGCATTCAATGGAAGTTCAACAAGTTGGGCGCTATATTGTTAAAGAAATTGTTAATCGTTTAATAAAAGCTGGACAGTTAAAAGCGTTTGGTCTGGATAAATCGATTATGTCGATTGAAAGCTTAGTTGAAATGGCGTGCTTAATGCATGATATAGGCAATCCCCCTTTCGGTCATTTTGGTGAATCGGCAATTAATCAGTGGTTTACGTTACGACTAGGTCTTGATAAACCTTGCAGCTACAGTATTCTTGAAATAAACAAACAAGACGATGATTTACTTACTGAATTAAAGCAAAAAATCCGCCAAGACTTGTCCAATTTTGAAGGGAATGCTCAAGCTATTCGTTTAGTTCATACAATTTTACGTCTTAATTTAACTTATTCTCAAATAGCCTCAATTGTTAAATATTCAAAACCCGCTTATTGGAAGGATGCGGTACCGTCTGAATTTGATTATTTAATGAAAAAACCCGGTTTTTACTTATCGGAAGAGCCCTTTATCAATGAATTATATCAACAACTTGATATAAAACCATTTCATCGTTACCCGCTAACTTACATCATGGAAGCGGCTGATGATATCTCTTATTGCATAGCCGATCTTGAAGATGCCGTTGAAAAGAAAATTTTCACTGTACAACAACTTTATCAATATTTAAAACAAGCATGGGGACCGGTTAAAAGCGGTGATTTATTTGATAAAGTGATCAATCGGCCTTTTGATAATTTTAAACAAATTGAGTCTACCGCTATTGGTATCGATCAGTTTTTTATGTATTTGCGAGTCAATACTATCAATAAACTTGTTCCCCATGCCGCAGAACGGTTTATTGAAAATATTGAAGCTATTTATGATGGCTCATTTAATCATGCTTTGCTTGAAGATCACGACGCTGAATACAAACTCCTCAATATTTTTAAAACTGTCGGTTTTGAACATGTTTTCAATCATGAATCGGTTGAAAATCTTGAACTGCAAGGTCATCGAATTATTACCGGTTTGCTCGATATTTATAGCCCATTACTTGCGATGCCCGTTGAGGATTTTATTAAATTATCCACTACAGGCAATCACAAAAAATACCCAATAGAAACCCGACTATATCATAAACTATCCCATAAACATTGTGATGCTTACCAACAAGTCATTAGCAAACTTGATAAAAATCAGCCAGTTTTTGATTGTTGGGAATTTTATTACCGTTGTCGTTTAATTCAAGATTACATTAGTGGTATGACAGATCATTTTGCTTACGATGAATATCGTAAATTGATGGTCACATTTTAATTTAGTTAATTGATTAAAGTTTTAGCACCAAAAAAAAGCAAAAGCACTACAATAGTGCATTAATTTTTAAACCCTATCGATAACCACATTGTTATTATCAACATATCCAAACACTTCTAACTATATTGCTCATCTTTTTTAATAAATAGAATGGTTGAAATTAGATTTGGTGTAGTTAATTCGTTGGCTAGAGAGTGAGTATTGATGACACTTTATTATTCGTTTTGTTAATTCTAGTTAAATTTTCTTTGGTTTGATTTCAACATTTTTATTTCTATTAATTGACATTAACATAATGAATTACATCGTTATTCTTATTAATGAGTATAGTCAATAACTACAAATCGAAATTTCTGGCATAGGCTTTGCATAAGTTTTGCATAAGTTCGGTTATACACCCTATTAATGAGGAGCAATTGATGAAATTAGTGACTGTTGTTATTAAACCTTTCAAATTAGAAGAAGTGAGAGAATCATTATCCAATATTGGCATCACGGGATTAACCGTTACTGAAGTTAAAGGATTCGGACGTCAAAAAGGGCATGCCGAACTTTATCGTGGTGCTGAATATAATGTTAACTTCCTACCTAAAGTAAAAATTGATTTAGCAATCAGTGACGAACAACTTGATGAAGTGATTAATACTATTACTAAAGCGGCTTATACCGGCAAAATAGGCGATGGCAAAATCTTTGTAACTCCACTTGAACATGTGGTTCGTATTCGTACCGGTGAAACGGATGAGTCAGCATTATAATCATAAAAGGATATCATTATGTTGAAAAAATTTATTTTACCTTTGGGTTTAGCGCTTTCAAGCTCAGCAATTGCTCAAGAAGCAACCGTCGCCGATAATGCTGATAACGGTTTTATGATGATTTGTACAGCCCTAGTTCTTTTTATGTCAGTTCCTGGCATTGCTTTGTTCTATGGTGGATTATTACGTGCTAAAAATGTCTTATCAATGTTATCGCAAATATTAGTCACCTTTTCACTTATTGCGGTATTATGGATAATTTATGGTTATACACTAGCATTTGGTGAAGGAAACTGGTTTTTTGGTAACTTTGAACATTTTTTACTAATTGGTATTAATATTACTGATGTATCTGGATCGATTTATGAATTGATTTGGGTCGCTTTTCAAGGATCCTTTGCTTGCATTACTTGTTGCTTAATACCAGGTGCATTTGCCGAACGTACGCGTTTTTCAGCGGTATTAATTTTTATGGTGTTATGGTTTACCTTCTCTTATATCCCAATGGCCCATATGGTATGGGGTGGTGGTATTTTAGGTGATGAAGGTGCGTTAGATTTTGCGGGTGGAACTGTTGTTCACATCAATGCAGCTGTTGCAGGTTTAATGGGGGCGTATTTACTAAAAAATCGAATAGGTTTTAATCGTGAACCGCTAAAACCTTTCAACCTTCCTTATGTTTATATTGGTGCCGCTATTTTATATATTGGGTGGTTTGGCTTTAATGCTGGATCTTCAACTCACGCTGATCAAATCGCGGGGCTTGCTTTTATTAACACCGTGGCGGCAACGGCAGCAGCAGTTTTAGCATGGTCTATTGCTGAGTGGGTTTTACGAGGTAAACCTTCATGTTTAGGTGCGGCATCAGGCATCATTGCTGGATTAGTTGGAATAACGCCTGCAGCTGGTTTTGTTGGTGTTGGTGGTGCTCTGTTGATTGGTTTGATTTGTGGCTTTGCAGGCGTTTGGGGTGTATCTTCGCTAAAAAGAATTCTTAAAATAGACGATACTTGTGATGTATTTGGTGTACATGGTGTTTGTGGTATTGTTGGTTGTCTATTGACTGGTATTTTTGCGTCAGAATCACTCGGTGGCATTGGTTATACAGAAGGTACCAGCATGGCAAGCCAGATTGGTATACAATTAATGAGTATAATAACTTGCATTATTTGGACGGCAGTTGTTGCTTTTATCTCGTATAAGATTGCAGATATCTGTGTTGGCTTACGTGTGTCAGAAGAACATGAACGTGAAGGTCTAGATATTAATAGCCACGGAGAAAGCGCATTTAACAATTAATTCTTAAACAAATATAACTAATTTAATTATAAAAAAAATCTACAGTGAAATTAACACTGTAGATTTTTTGCTTATATTAATTATGATAAATGTCTTTTAGTCATCCCAAAGCATAA
>NZ_LZGO01000079.1:0-35894 GCF_001690235.1 Gilliamella sp. wkB292 | reverse complement strand
GCTCTCCTGCCGCAAAACGGTTGGCTGTATCGCTATCACGACCAGCATTAGCCGTGCCATTATCATTCAATCCTTTATAGTGCTCTTCATAACGGTAATTCGTGCCATATGTTGTCCCGTTTGTCGGCTGACTGTTCACTTCCGTTTGTAAATTGCTGCCTGCATCCCGGTAATTATAATCCTGCACCTGAACTGACGCTTCAACCATCTGACTGTGTAAACCCATATCCCACACACTGTCAACACCCGCATCTAAAGTGCCACTCGGTAGTTTGTAGTCGATATCCTTTGCCTGCTGATAACCTTGTTCGTAATCACTTAAGACCATAACATCACAACTGTGCTCAGCATGCGTTTCAAAACGAAACCATATCCCCACATCGGCTAAAATTCGTTGAATAAAGGTCAGGTCACTCTCCTGCCATTGGGTGATAAGCTCCCGGACCGGATAACGGTCTTTTAATTCTAAACGGTAGTCAATGCCGGTAAAACCATGCCCACGCAGCACCTCTTCAACAACGCCCACCACACTCAAATTTTGAAAAATAGCACTGTTATGACTGAGTGCCAGCTTTGCCAGCACCGAGGACAATACCACCTGATAATGCGCTTGCTCTTTATTGACCGATAACTGACTAAACTCAGTAATCACCCCGTATACAATGCGTGAATCGCCTGACGATAACAGGTCGGTCAACGACGATTCAAGCGGAGCAAAAGCACTTAAGGTATTAAGCGTTTGCGTTACCTTTGAGACAATATCGAAATTATTCGCCGGGTGAAAAATAAATGCGGCTTTTTGATTTAAAACCGAGTCAAGTGTGAGGTGTTTATCTGAACTTGTAAAGGAAATACGATAATGCCAGGGCTGGTTAAGGGTTTCATCACTGCTTACATCTAGTACGGATATAGCTGAGCCTAAGGCTTCTATTGTTAATGTGTAACGATTATGGCTAACATCTGATAACATGTTGTTAATGCCAGCTTTTTCACCTAATGTGCTAATTAGGTTGCTGAGCGCCTTAGGCATAGTAATATCCTTTTATTTCAAGTTAATCAACGTACTAACGTTTTATAAATTATTGGTTGTAGTTTTTTTCATCAAGAGCATAACAGATATTGCCATTTAGTAAAATTGTTTTTAGTTTGAAATAGTTGAATAATTGCATTTTATTTCGTGTTTTTTATGATGAAAGGCTAGTTGGTTTAACCAACAAAAAAAATTTTATACACTATTTAAGATAGCCACTTGGGTTACTTTCTTTTATAATATTGCTCTATTTTTACTTATTTTTGGCTTAAAAAGAGTAACTTACATGAAAATCTTAGCTGGTTGTTCTGCTCTATCTGCATTTCGTATTAGTAAAATCTTATCAACTTGCCGTGAAACATCGATTCCTGTTATTAACTTAGAAGCACAATATATTCACTTTATTGACTTATTTGGTGATTTGACAGCGGATCAACAATCTACGCTCGAAAGTTTGTTGCAATATGGCTCTAAAAATGCCCAAATCGATATTCAAAATAAAGACAGTAAATTACTCTTTTTAGTTACACCTCGAGCCGGTACGATTTCGCCATGGTCATCAAAAGCAACTGATATTGCACATAATTGTGGTCTATCGCACATCCATCGAATTGAGCGAGGTATTGCCTATTATGTGCAAGTGAGTTCGGCGTTAACCGAAATCGAAAAGAATGAGTTTGCAGCATTAATACATGATCGGATGATGGAGTCGGTATTAACGAGTTTTGATCAAGCTGATCAACTATTTAAAACTGAACAACCCGCGCCTGTTGTTACCATTGATTTGCTAGGGCAGGGGCGACAAGCTTTAGAGCAAGCCAATCTTAAATTAGGTTTAGCATTAGCATCGGATGAAATTGAATATTTAATCGAAAATTTTAAAAAGTTAAATCGTAATCCAACCGATATTGAACTTTATATGTTTGCACAAGCGAATTCTGAACATTGTCGACATAAAATTTTTAATGCTGATTGGGTTATAGATGGCAAAAAACAGCCTAAATCGCTATTTAAAATGATCAAAAATACGTTTGAAAGCACACCTGATTATGTCTCCTCGGCTTATAAAGATAATGCAGCGGTGATGGATGGCTCTATGGTTGGACGTTTTTTTGCTGATAACGAAAATAAAACCTATAGCTATTCTCAAGAATATGCAGATATTTTAATGAAAGTTGAAACGCATAATCACCCAACAGCGATATCACCTTGGCCTGGAGCGGCAACCGGTAGTGGTGGTGAAATTCGAGATGAGGGTGCAACAGGGCGCGGTGCCAAACCAAAAGCAGGATTAGTTGGTTTTTCAGTATCAAATTTACGTATACCAGATTTTGTTCAACCTTGGGAATATGATTTTGGTAAGCCTGATCGTATCGTGAGTGCGCTTGATATTATGATCGACGGGCCTTTAGGGGGGGCGGCTTTTAATAATGAATTTGGTCGTCCTGCTTTATTGGGCTATTTTCGTACTTATGAAGAAAAGGTAAATAGTTACAATGGTGAAGAAGTTAGAGGTTACCATAAACCTATTATGCTTGCGGGAGGAATAGGAAATATTCGCCGCGAACATATTCAAAAAGGTGAATTCCCGGTAGGTTCTAAATTGATTGTTTTAGGTGGACCTGCCATGAATATCGGATTAGGTGGCGGAGCTGCATCCTCAATGACATCCGGTCAATCTGATGCTGATCTGGATTTTGCTTCAGTACAACGTGATAACCCTGAAATGGAGCGTCGTTGTCAGGAAGTGATAGATCGCTGTTGGCAACTAGGCGATGACAACCCTATTTTATTTATTCATGATGTTGGGGCGGGTGGGTTATCTAATGCCATGCCGGAGCTTGTTAATGATGGTGGTTGTGGTGGTCAATTTGAATTGAGAAATATCTTAAACGATGAGCCAGGCATGTCACCGTTAGAAATTTGGTGTAATGAATCACAAGAACGTTATGTGCTAGCTATTCGCCCTGAAAGTTTGGTGCTCTTTGATAAATTGTGTCAGCGAGAACGTGCACCTTATGCTGTAATTGGTAGTGCAACGCTAAATAAAGCGTTGGTTTTGCATGATAATCACTTTAACAATAATCCCATTGATCTACCTTTAGATGTTCTTTTAGGTAAAACACCGAAAATGTTACGCGATGTAAAAACCTATCAAGCTCATGGTGATAATTTTTCAACCTCTGACATTAATTTATATGATGCGGTAAAACGTGTGTTACATTTACCAACAGTTGCTGAAAAAACATTTTTAATCACTATCGGCGATCGAACTGTCACCGGTATGGTAGCGCGTGATCAAATGGTTGGTCCATGGCAAGTGCCGGTGGCTGATTGTGCTGTTACCACAGCGAGTTTAGATAGTTATTATGGTGAAGCAATGTCAATTGGTGAACGTGCGCCTGTTGCATTACTCAACTTTGCAGCCTCAGCAAGGTTAGCTGTTGGTGAAGCGATTACTAATATTGCAGCAACGAATATTGGTGATATCAAACGAATTAAACTTTCGGCTAACTGGATGGCCGCTGCCGGTCACCCAGGCGAAGATGCAGGACTTTATCAAGCTGTGAAAGCTATTGGTGAAGAGTTATGCCCGGCTTTAGGACTTGCTATTCCTGTAGGAAAAGATTCCATGTCAATGAAAACCACTTGGCAACAAGATGGTCAACAAAGATCGGTAACTTCACCGTTATCATTGGTAATTTCGGCATTTGCTCGGGTTGAAGATGTTCGCAAAACTGTTACACCTCAACTTTGTGTAGATCAAGATAATACGCTATTATTTATCGATTTATCAAAAGGTCATCAGGCCCTTGGTGCGACAGCCCTTGCTCAAGTCTATCGCCATTTAGGTCAAAAAACGGCAGATGTTCATGATGCTAAAGCGTTGGCTGGTTTTTATCAAGCTATGCAAATGCTAGTGAATCAAAATTTATTGCTTGCCTATCATGATCGTTCAGATGGCGGCTTAGTGGTTACCTTGGCTGAGATGGCTTTTGCTGGACATTGTGGCATAGATGTTGATATTTCGATGCTAGGTCATGATGTGATTGCCGCGCTGTTTAATGAGGAATTAGGTGCTGTTATTCAAATTGCAAATAGTCACTTAGATCAGGTAATGGCGTGCTTTAAGCAATTTAATTTATCTCACTGCGTGCAAGTGCTTGGTAGTGCTAAAGTTGGGCAGCAGTTTATTATTCGAAATCAATCAGCAGTCGTTTTTAGTGAGTCACGTTTAACGTTAAGAACATGGTGGGCAGAAACCACTTGGCAGATGCAACGCTTACGTGATAATCCGGTATGTGCTGATCAAGAACATCTGGCAAAACAAAATGAAAACGATCCGGGCTTAAATGTGTTATTAACATTTGATCCACAGCAAGATATCGCAGCCCCATTTATAGCCAAAGGTATAAAACCTAAAGTCGCTATTTTACGTGAACAAGGTGTAAATTCACATGTCGAGATGGCTGCCGCGTTTGATCGGGCTGGTTTTGCTGCAATCGATGTGCATATGACCGATTTACTTGCTGGTGACACCAGTTTAGATCAATTTAAAGCCGTCGTTGCTTGTGGTGGCTTCTCATATGGTGATGTGTTAGGGGCCGGTGAAGGCTGGGCTAAATCAGTGCTTTTTAATGAACGCGTTCGTCATGAGTTTGAACAGTTTTTTAATCGTAATGATACGCTATCACTTGGTGTCTGTAATGGTTGCCAAATGATGTCTAATTTAAAAGATTTGATTCCTGGTGCTGAATTATGGCCACGTTTTGTGCGTAATTTATCAGAACGCTTTGAAGCACGCTTTAGTTTAGTGCAGATTCAGCAAAGCCCTTCTTTATTCTTTACTGATATGGCGGGTTGTCATATGCCAATTGCAGTTTCACATGGGGAAGGACAGGTTGAAGTTAATGACGAAAATCATCTAACTGCTCTAGAGGCAGCGAAACTTGTTGCTGTGCGTTATATTGACCATTTTGGTCAAGTTACGCAGCAATATCCGGCTAATCCAAATGGTTCTCCTAATGGTATTACTGCTGTGACATCTAAAGATGGACGCGCAACAATTATGATGCCGCATCCAGAGCGGGTATTTAGAACGGTAAGTAATTCATGGCACCCTAATAATTGGGGGGAAGATAGCCCATGGATGCGGATATTCCGTAACGCTCGTCGGCAATTAGGTTAAAATAAAAAATTTATCGCCGATAAAAGTCGGCGATAATGTATTTTCAACCAATTAAGCGGTTATTGGTTGTTGTTGTCTTTTTAATAAAGGCTCAGCTAACAAGCTATTCATTTTTCGTAATAACTCATCAGTGCTGTCCCAATTAATACAAGCATCAGTAACCGATACACCATATTTAAAGTTTTCTTTTGGTTGTTCTGACGATTGATTACCTTCAAATAAGTTACTTTCAATCATAACGCCAATAATTGAATTGTTACCGTGCTCAATTTGCTCAATAATTGAATTAGCTACAATTGGTTGATTACGATAATCTTTATTGGAATTAGCATGGCTACAATCAATCATTAAATTTGGTACTAAACCGGCTTTTTTCATTTGAATTTCACATAATGATACGTTTTGAGCATCATAGTTTGGTGTTTTTCCACCACGTAAAATAACATGTCCGTGTGGATTGCCCATTGTCTGTAGGACAGTAACTTGCCCTTGTTGATTGATACCAACAAAACGATGTGCCATAGACGCTGATTTCATCGCATTGATTGCAACATCTAAACTGCCATCTGTTCCATTTTTAAAACCAACTGGCATCGATAATCCAGAAGCCATTTCTCGATGTGTTTGTGATTCAGTGGTTCTAGCGCCGATAGCAGACCAACTAATTAAGTCACCGATATACTGTGGCGTGTTAGGATCTAATGCTTCTGTTGCCATTGGCAAGCCAATTTGTGCGATATCCAGTAATAATTTTCGTGCTTTTTTTAGACCATATTCAATATCAAATGAACTATCCATATGTGGATCGTTGATCATACCTTTCCAACCAACGGTGGTTCTTGGTTTTTCAAAATAAACACGCATCACAATAAATAGATTATCTTTTACTTCATCTGAAAGTTTTTTTAATCGATGAGCATACTCAATTGCAGCATCGGTATCATGAATTGAGCAAGGGCCACAAACAACAAGTAGCCGGTGATCGCGGCGTTCTAAAATATCAACGACAGTTTGTCTAGATAAACTAATTTGCTTTTCTAACTCACTTGATAATGGATAAAGTTTTTTTATTTCATCAGGTGTAATTAGCATGTGTTCATCTCGAATTCGAACATTATTCAGTGTGTCTTTTAACATTGTATTTTCCTAGTTAAAATCATTTAAACTCTTTTGTAAAAAAAATATTACAATTAACGGTTAATATGTAAACACAAAATTACATCATAGTAAATGATATTTTGTGAATTTTACAAAGATAATAATTTAATGTTGGTGTAATCGAGGTTTTTTTGATTTTTTCTATACCAGAAAAGCTACTTTACACTTTGCTGTAATGAAATTTTTACATTTCGCATGTTTGAAATGATTTATTATTAACGAGTCTTTGGTGATGGCTAGATTTTCCTATTTTATCATTGTAAGGTATTAAGATATCAATTTTAGGAATAAAGCAAAATGAACCAAGGTAAGCGCTTGCTTAATTTGATGGGCACAAAGATTCAAATATGGCTAGAACATGATGAGGTTGAACACTTATTGAATCAAGCTCAAAAGATGTTAATCGACTACGAACAGCGCTTTAGTGCTAATCGCTTAGATTCTCAATTAATGCAAGTTAATCTTAATGCGGGTATTAAACCCGTAAAACTGCAATCTGATCTTTTTAGATTAATAAAAATAGGTAAAACTCAGAGTTTAATAAAAAATAGTTTTTTAAATATTGCAATAGGACCACTTATTCAAGCGTGGCGGGTTGGTTTTAGTGATGCTAGATATCCTTCTGTTTCAGAAATCAATCAGCTTTTAACACTCATTAACCCTAATGATATTCTTTTAGATGAAGATAATTTATCCGTGTTGTTAAAGCATTCTGGAATGGCAATCGATTTAGGTGCGTTAGCCAAAGGTTATTTTGCTGATAAAGTTATTGAATTTTTTAAACAACAAAATGCTCACGCAGCGTATATTGATTTAGGTGGAAATGTATTAACATTTGGGAATTGTCCTTTTCATGATGATGGGTATTGGCGAGTAGGCATCCAAAATCCCTTTTTGAGCAGAGGTAATGTTATTACTGTTTTGAAGATTCAAAATCAATCAGTGGTGACTTCTGGTATTTATGAAAGAACATTTAACTATAATGGTAAAACCTATCATCATATTTTTGATAGTCAAACAGGTT
This sequence comes from Gilliamella sp. wkB292, assembly GCF_001690235.1. Lineage (NCBI taxonomy): Bacteria > Pseudomonadati > Pseudomonadota > Gammaproteobacteria > Orbales > Orbaceae > Gilliamella > Gilliamella sp. wkB292. The sequence goes on along the minus strand of NZ_LZGO01000079.1, from coordinate 28,493 downwards.
ATCCTGTTGAAACCGATATTGAAAGTATTACTATTGTGACTGAGCATGCCATAGATGGCGAAATATGGACTACACAATTATATGGTTATTCTGCTGAACAGGTGATTAAGCAAATAAATAAAATTGACCATATCGAAGGGATAGTTATCACCAAAAATCATGAATATGCTGGTTCTAATGGTTTATTGATCTAGATATTTATATGATGTTACCGCGTGAACACTCGTTTTGTTTTCATCTTTGCATTATTTATTAAAAGAAGAGACGAAAAGGTTGATGAATTCTTTTTCAGCAACGCTAAGCATTTTATTGGCTGAATATGCAATGAAATAACTTAACGAGATGAATTCTAAAGGTAAGGGGATCAAATTATATGCTAAATCACCCGTTTTTCCGCAGATACTAACGCTTTCAGGAATAAACGTCACTCCCATTCCTTTTTTCGCTAATTCGACAAGGGTAAAAATATTACTGCTTTCAATTACGATATTCGGTTTAATCTTATATTTTGTAATGAGGTATTCAATTTGTTGTCGAATACCTGAGCCGTGAGACGTTAGAATAAGCTTTTCTTGCAATAGTTTTTTTATAAAAGAATGATTACATTCAATATTATTTGTTTTTTTTCGATAGAGTTTAGAGCTTTCTGGTATAAGTGCATAATAATGATGTTTACCACATTTATGACTAATTAAGTTAGGGGATATTGTTTCAGGATTTTGCCCAATAAAAAAATCGAGAGTTTGGTTAATGGTTTTTTCTTCACTATTTTTGGGCATATATTCATGTAATTCGATTTTAATATTGGGATATTTTTGCATAAAAGCAGGTAAAACTAGGGGTAATAAGTAGGTTCCTAAGCTTGGTAATACACCGATTTGAATTGCGGTGTAGTTAGTATCAGTATATTTTTGGATTTTTTTTCTAAACTGTTCCTGTTTGTTGACTAACGATGTGAGGTATTCATAATAAATTTTTCCTGCTTCGGTTAACTGTAATGGGACGGTTTGTCGATTGATGATTTCAATGCCTAGCTCATTTTCAATTTTTTTTATGGTTTGAGTTAGGTAAGATTGCGAGATATAAAGGTTTTGTGCTGCTTTGGTATAATTACCATGCTTAACTAAAACATCAATATATTGCAGCATTATTAGTGAATTAATTTTAGCCATTCCGCTTGTTCTCATCCTTTTTAAGGTTATAACAAATTAGTTATAACTCCATAATTAATCAGCTATTTCACAAATATTTTTTTCTATTTTACACTAGATAACAAATCATATTGCACAACAAATAACATAATTAATATAACAAGAACTTATTTTACCATTTTGTGTGATTAGCTAAAGAATTTGTATTACGAAAATTAAATATTAACAAAATTGTGCCGCAAGGTACTAAGTGAGGTTTTAAAGTGAAATTTGTTGCTATAGTCGGAACGAATTCTGATCGTTCTACTAATAGAAAATTACTGCATTTTATGCGAACGCATTTTGCCGAGAAAGCAGAAATTGAGGTCTGTGAAATTAAATCATTACCAGCATTTAATGAGCCTAAGGATAAAACTCCGCCAGCAACAGTAAAAGAGCTATCGGATAAAATACTAGCCGCAGATGGTGTGATTATTGCTACTCCCGAATATGATCATTCCATTACCGCTGCTTTGAAAAGTGTTATTGAGTGGTTGTCTTATACTACCCGCCCTCTGATTAATAAATGTGTAATGATTGTCGGTGCTTCACATGGTATGTTGGGTTCATCAAGGGCACAGGCTCATTTACGCCAAATTTTGGATGCGCCAGAATTAAAAGCACGAATTATGCCAAGCTCGGAGTTTTTATTAGGGCAGTCGTTACAGGCTTTTGATGATCAAGGTAATCTTGTTTATGCTGATAAAGTTAAAGAGTTAGATGAATGCTTTGATGAATTTTTATTATTTGTATCCATTACTAATCAATTACTCAAAACAGCAAAAATTAATACAGATCAAAATAAGAAATTTAGTTGGAAACAGGCCGCAGAAGAAGGAGCATCGTTATGAAATTTATTGGTATAGTAGGAACAAATGCTCAAGAATCTTATAACCGTATGTTATTGCAATTTATGCAAAAACATTTTAGTCATAAAGCCGAAATTGAAATATTAGAGTTGACCGACGTTCCAATGTTTAATGAGTCAGATGACCAATCTAATAGTCCTATCATTCAGAATTTTAATAATAAAATTATTCAAGCTGATGGTGTTATTCTTGCCACGCCAGAGCATAATCACTCAATTCCATCGGCCTTAAAAAGTATCATTGAATGGTTATCATTCAATTTGCATCCGTTTGATGGTAAACCAGTGATGATTGTTGGTGCATCTTATGATGTACAAGGCTCCTCTCGAGCACAATTACATTTGCGTCAAATCCTTGATGCGCCAGGGGTTAATGCAACAGTTATGCCGGGCTCTGAATTTTTACTGGGTCGAGCCCATCAAGCTTTTGATGAGCAAGGTAATCTTAAATCAGAAAGAACAGTCGATTTTTTAGAAAGCTGTTTTTTACGTTTTTTGCGATTTACTCAAGTTGTCAATTTACTTAATGTACCGGAAGAAATCTCGTATGAACCAGGTAAATATTGTGTAACAGCACCGGGTCATAATGGCGATTTACCTATGGTTGTTACTTTATCAACTGACCGCATTGAATCGATTGATATTGATACCGAAGGCGAGTCAGAAGGTATTGCTGACGTTGTGTTTAAACGTATTCCATCTCAAATCCTTGAAGGTCAGACACTAAATGTCGATTTGATATCTGGTGCATCGGTTACAAGTAATGGTGTTATTGATGGTGTGGCAAAAGCCATTAAAATGGCAGGTGCTAATCCTGATGTATTAAGAAAAAGACCAAAAGCACCAAGCGCGCTTGATAATAGCGATGCGCAATATGTAACAGATGTCGTTGTGGTTGGTGCTGGTGGTGCAGGATTATCAGCCGCGGCAAGTATTTTACAAGAAGGCAAGCGCGTTGTTGTTGTTGAAAAATTTCCAGCAGTTGGTGGTAATACTGTCCGTACAGGTGGGCCAATGAATGCCGCCAATCCTAAATGGCAAAATACTTTCGATGCTATCGCGGGCGAAAGCCATACTTTATCTGAAATAGTAGCAATTGATGAGTCGGTGATTGATCCTGAATATTTGCAAGATTTTAGAAGCTTAAAACAGCAAATTAATGATTATTTATCAGAAAATAAAGGTAAAACCGGTTACCTATTTGATTCAGCACTACTTCATCGTATTCAAACCTATCTTGGCGGTAAGCGTACCGACCAATTAGGAAATGTGATTTATGGACAATATGATCTGGTTAAAATCTTAACTGATGAGGCGCTAGAATCGGTTAAATGGCTTGAAAATATTGGTGTTGAATTTGATAAACATGATGTCACTATGCCAGTAGGGGCTTTATGGCGTCGAGGTCATAAACCGTTAAAAAGTGAAGGTTATGCTTATGTTTCTGCATTGCAAAAATATGTAGAAGATAAGGGTGGAATTATTATAACCGATACGGCTGTTAAATCGTTAATTGTTGAAGATGGGCATGTGTCTGGGGTAATTGGACAAGGTTTAAATGGTAAAAAAGTTACCGTTAAAGCAGATGCTGTCATTTTGGCATCGGGTGGTTTTGGTGCTAATACCAAAATGCTCAAAGAATACAACACTTATTGGACTGAAATTGACGACAATATTAAAACCTCTAATTCTCCAGCAATTACTGGTGATGGTATTTTGTTAGGGCAAAGTGTTGGTGCAGATCTGGTTGGTATGGGCTTTTCACAAATGATGCCTGTTTCTGATCCAGAGACTGGGGCATTATTTAGTGGGTTACAAGTTCCACCACAAAATTTCATCATGGTTAACAAGCAAGGAAAACGATTTGTTAATGAATATGGCAGCCGAGATAAACTTACACAAGCTGCTATTGATAATGGTGGATTATTTTATTTAATAGCTGATGAAGAAATCAAAAAGACAGCTTACAACACATCACAAGAAAAAATTGATAAGCAAATTGCGGCTGGCACACTATTTTGTGCAGACACTTTAGAAGAATTAGCCGAAAAACTGGGAATGGATGCTGATATTTTTAAACAAACTATTGCCAACTATAATGCGTATGCTGATGCTGGGTATGATCCTGAATTTGGTAAAGATGTTTTTGATTTGAAAGTAGAGGTTGCTCCATTTTATGCAACACCAAGAAAACCAGCGGTGCATCATACAATGGGTGGACTAAAAATCGATACACAAACCCATGTTTTGAATAAATCAGGACAAAAAATTTCTGGCTTATATGCAGCAGGAGAAGTAGCAGGTGGTATCCATGCGGGTAATAGATTGGGTGGTAATTCACTAACCGATATTTTTACCTTTGGACGAATTGCAGGCAAAACTGCTTTGAAAGATATCAAGTCAAGAACGGAGTCTGGGCATGGAACAACAAACTAGAAATCTCAATCGATGGCTTATGCTCATAGCATCAACATCAATATTGCTTTGTACTGGTGCGATTTATGCTTTTAGTGTTTTTGCAGGTCCTTTAAGTGCCGCTAAAAATTGGAGTATGTCAGAGGTGATGACAGCGTTTGCTATCAATTCAGCTGTTGGCCCCATTCCTATGATTTTAGGTGGCTTTTTAACGGATAGAGGATTAGCTAAATGGTCTAGTGTTTTAGGTGGTTTGCTGTTTGGACTAGGCTTTTTTCTGACGGGGTATGTGACCAGTCCGCTAATGCTTTATGTGACCTATGGCTTATTAAGTGGCTTTGGTCAAGGGCTTGCTTATTCGGGCTGTTTAAGTAATACCATTAAATTATTTCCTGATAAAAAAGGTCTTGCTTCAGGTATTATTACAGCAGGTATGGGGGGCGCTGCAATTATATCAGCACCAATCGGTAACCATTTGATTGAACGCTTTGATGTGTTATATGCTTTCCAAATTCTAGGTTGCACCTATATAGCTGTGGTTATTGTTGCTAGTTTCTTTATTAAGGTAGCACCTGCTAATTATCAACCACAAGGTTGGACTCAAGCACACAGCCAACAAAATGCGCCTGTTGTTAACAAAAATTGGCAACAAATGCTACAAACGCCATATTTTTACCTCATATTTTTTATGTTAGGTACTGGTGCATTTTCTGGGTTGATGATAGCTTCAAATGCATCAAGTATTGGGCAAAACATGTTTGGGCTATCTTCTGTGGCAGCAGCATTTTATGTGAGTTTATATTCATTAAGTAATTGTGCTGGGCGAGTTGTTTGGGGAACGGTATCGGATAAACTTGGTCGTAATCGAACATTGGATATTATCTTTTCGGTAATTATTTTGGCTTTTATGGCATTTTTATTTATTCCAACACAAGCCGGATTTGCAATAGGAATTATCGCGCTTGGTTTATGCTTTGGTGGTGTGATGGGCGTGTTCCCGCCAATGGTTATGGAAAATTATGGACCGATTCACCAAGGTGTTAACTATGGTATTATTTTTGTGGGGTATTCTTCAGCGGCATTTTTTGCACCAAAGTTAACTGCGGATATCCTTGTCAATAATAATGGCAGTTATACCTATGCATTTTATATTGCGATCGCTGTAGCTTTTGTTGGCTTAGCGTTAAACATGATTTATAAATTTACTAAACAAAGACAATCGAACAATTAATAATAAGTTCGCATTTAAGCTGAAGGAGCCAGATTTCTGCGCTCCTTATTTTGATTCATTTAATTATCAATCTAACAATACAGTATTACATACATTATTAAGTTCGCTCTATCGATTCAAGAACGATGTTTTTATCAATGCCATCAAGCACTTCAACTTGTCCAATTTGTGTCGGAATAACAAGTCTGAGTTTGCCTGATAAAACTTTTTTATCGCGTAACATGTGTGGAATATAAGCATCACTCGTCATTTGAGATGGTCGAGTAACTGGAAGTTTTGCTCTAATAAGCAGTGTTTTAATACGATCAATATCAGCGGTGGTAAATTTACCCAACAGTTTAGCTGTTTGAGCAGCCATTAACATACCGACACTGACAGCTTCACCATGTAACCAATTACCATAACCTAATTCTGCCTCGATGGCATGACCATAAGTATGACCAAGATTTAAAATCGCGCGCATATCTTGTTCGGTTTCATCGGCCGCAACTACCTGTGCTTTAAGTTCGCAGCAGCGATAAATGCAATAACTGAGTGCTTCGACATCTAATTTAAGTAACTGGTCAATGTGCAATTCTAACCAATTAAAAAAATCAGCATCCATAATAATGCCATATTTAATGACTTCAGCCAGACCTGCTGATAATTCACGCTGCGGTAGCGTTTTTAAACAATTGAGATCGATAACCACTGATTGAGGTTGATAAAATGCACCAATCATATTTTTACCAAGGGGGTGATTAATGGCGGTTTTCCCACCAACAGACGAATCCACCTGCGAAAGTAATGTTGTTGGCACCTGTATAAACTTAATTCCTCGTTGATACGCTGAAGCAGCAAATCCAGCGACATCACCAATGACGCCACCACCTAATGCAATTAGTATGGAATTGCGGGTATGATTATTGGCAAGCAAAGCGGTAAGAATTTTATTCCATGTTTCCATTGTTTTATATTGTTCACCATCAGGCACAATCACAGAATCAGTTTTTATACCGTTGCCTTCAAGCATATCAGTTAAAGTTTGTAAATATAGTGGGGCGATGGTGTCATTGGTTGCGATTAATACACGTTGACCAGGTTGGAGTTTGAAATGTGTAAATTGAGTTAGAAGATTTTCGCCGATAGTAATAGGATAACTACGTTTTGCTAGCGCCACATTTAAAATTTTTTGCATAATAATACCCGGACAAGTCAAAGCTAATTTATTGTTGCATGTTAGCGATAAAAAAGTAGCAGTGCAACTTAGAATCATTTAAACTTATTGCCAATTTTGTTTAGTAATATTAAATTTAATATGTCAATATCTCTTGTTTTAGCACAAAAAAATTGGCGCGTGGGCGATATAGAAGGCAATGCTCAAAAAATTATTGAAATAATCAATAGCCATGCATCTTATGATCTTATTATCTTTTCAGAATTAGCGTTATGCGGTTATCCACCGGAAGATCTTATCTTTCGTTCAGATTTTAAACAACGCTGCCAAAAAGCATTATCAAATATCCAACAAGCTAGCACAAAATGTGCAGTGATTGTTGGTCATCCAGATTGGCAAGGTGATAAAATTTATAACTCACTTTCGTTTTTTGCCGAAGGAAAATTGTTATCAAGTTATCATAAACAGTTGCTTCCTAATTATGATGTATTTGATGAAAAACGTTACTTTACTGCTGGAACACAAACTTGTGTAGTGCAATTTAAAGGTCAAAAAATAGGCTTATTAATTTGTGAAGATCTTTGGCAAAATCAACCTATTGATGATATCAAACAAGCACAAGCTGATTTTGTCATCACTATCAATGCTTCACCTTATGATTATCAAAAACAAAAACAACGACAAGATTTAATTAAAGCACATGCTGTTCGTACACAATTACCGATTATTTATGTTAATCAAATAGGTGGGCAAGATGAGCTGGTATTTGACGGTGATTCTTTTGTTTGTAATAAGCATGGCGATATTATTTGCCAATTGAAATCCTTTCAAGAGCAAGTCACCTTTTTTGAGTTTTCTTCTAATCATCAATCTCAACGAGTTGAGAAAACGGAACAATCCCAATTAGCATCGGTATATGATGCATTGGTATTGGCAACTCGTGATTATATTACTAAAAATGGTTTTCAAGGGGCGGTATTGGGACTATCTGGTGGGATCGATTCTGCTTTGACGCTTGCTATTGCTGTTGATGCACTTGGTAAAGATAAAGTACAAGCCGTTATGATGCCATTTCGATATACGGCCGATATTAGTATTGCTGATGCTAAAGAAGAGGCTGAAATATTAGGTGTTGAATTTGATATTATCTCGATTGAACCAATGTTTGATGCGTTTATGTCTTCATTAACTCCTTTATTTGCAGGAACACAAAAAGATACCACTGAAGAAAATCTGCAAGCACGTTGTCGAGGTGTTATTTTAATGGCACTTTCTAACAAACGTCGAAGACTGGTTTTAACTACTGGCAATAAAAGTGAAATGTCGGTTGGCTATGCAACGCTTTATGGTGATATGGCAGGTGGGTTTGACGTACTTAAAGATGTACCTAAAACGATGGTGTTTGCATTATCTAAATTCCGCAATACACGTTCTTATGTTATCCCTGACAGAGTCATTACTCGTCCACCTTCAGCCGAGCTTGCACCCGATCAGAAAGATGAAGACAGTTTACCGCCATATGAAATTTTGGATGGTATATTAAAAGGTTATGTTGAGCAAGATCTAACCGTTTTGCAACTTAAGTCACAAGGATATGAAGAACAAACCATAAGACAGGTAATTAAATTGGTTGATATAAATGAATATAAAAGACGTCAATCAGCTGTCGGTCCTAAAATTACAACACGCAACTTTGGAAAAGGCAGACGCTATCCAATTACTTCTGCTTTTGGATTTAACAATTGGCCATCGGCAATTAAGGGCAAATAGATATGAAAAAAATAGAAGCTATCATCAAACCATTTAAACTAGATGATATTCGTGAGGCACTTGCTGATCAAGGTATTACGGGAATGACCGTGACTGAGGTTAAAGGCTTTGGTCGTCAAAAAGGTCATACAGAGCTTTATCGTGGCGCTGAATACATGGTGGACTTTTTACCCAAAGTAAAAATCGAACTGGTTGTATCAGATGATATTTTAGAAATGTGCATTGAAACCATTATGAAAACAGCGCAAACAGGCAAAATTGGTGACGGTAAAATTTTTGTCTATAATGTAGAACAAGTTATTCGTATTCGTACTGGCGAAATGGATGATTCTGCAATTTAATTGAGATTATTTGATGTCAGGTCGCTCTTGTTTGAGTAATTCATTAGTCACAATGCCCTGCATAGAACAAATAAGCAGATTCATATTAGTGCCTTTTTCAATTAAGAGTAATTTTTCTGTTGTATCCGGTGCTGGAATTGTTTTTACACCAACTACAGTACCGGTGTTTTCTTTCCATACATGAACATCATCATTAATGTTGCGAATCATTGGATTGGCGATGTAAAGTAAGTCATCTTCCATATTTTTCCAATTGATGAAATTTAATGTCTCTTTTATTTGGTTTATATCGTTATCAATAATAAAACCCCAAAAATAATATTTACCTATTTTGCCTAAATCCATCGCACTATCATAATAACCTTTAATTGTCAGATTTTTATAGTGGATAGGGGTTTTAAAATAAACATAATTTTTATTTGTGTCAGTGCGATTTTCAACGGGAATAAAGGCTTGATCACTATCGATTACATTGACATTTGTTACTTTTAGTAACTCATCTTTATTATCATATATAGCTTTAAAAAAATTTGTATTACAGAGAGATAACGAATCTATTAATGGTAATTTATCGGCTGATGCGACAAAAGAACAAAATATAAGTATTACTGTAATAACGCTTTTGATCATGTTGGTTGGAATTGACAAAAAATAAAAATCATTAAGTTAAGTTGCCTTGATTGTATAATTTTTAAAGAATAATAACAATGTTAATACCTCTTTTCTTTTTTAAAGAATTATTAAGATTGATGAATACTTAACCTTTATTAGCAGTATTCAATAAATCTAACAATATAATTATATATTTTATCAAGCAATAATCTTATTTATCTTTATTTATGGAAGACTGATCCCAAAATGATGAATTTATTTGAAAAATAGTTTGAGTATTAGAAAAATTACTATAATTTTATTTGAGCAGTAAGTTGTTTATGTTATTCAGTCAATTAATTTTAAATGGAAATAAATTATGAGTTCAACATTTGCAAATAAAATACTAGAAGATTTTTCTTGCTTTGAGGATATTTCAATCAAAACATTTTTTGGTGGATTTAGTATCAATAGCAAAGGAGTCATGTTTGGATGGATTGGTAAGGGTGAGCTATATTTAAGGGGGCATGATCATTATCGTTCAGTTTTTATTGATTTGGGTATGCCCACATTAACACTACCAACCGCAATGTCTAAAAAATCGCTTGATTATTATAAAGTGAGTGATGAATTGTTAAAACATTCCAACAAGCTTCACGCTATGGTCAAAATGGTCATTGAATATGCTATTTTAGAACATAGTGAGAAAATTCAATTAAAAAAGCAGCAAATTAAGACTTTACCTAATATCAACTTATCTTTGGAAAAACTATTATTTAGCGTTGGTATAACCAATATAGAAATATTTAATAAAGTTGGTTATCTGGAGGCTTTTTACCGAATTAAGAGTATAAAATCGACTATTTCGGATAATGTCCTATTTGTTTTGTATAGCGCATTAAATTATTGCCATGTTGAAGTATTATCTAAATCGACAAAAACTGATATTGAAGTTGCATATCAAGACTTTTTAGACAATATATCTGATAATTAAGTTGTAAACTTTTATCTATTATTATGACTATAAGTCAACCATTGGAATAACAGTTATCCTGAAATTAATTCATGTTAGGATAACTGTTTTTTTTAATATAGTTATGAAGACGTTCTACGACGTGAAGTTCGTTTAAATGGTTTTGGTGTAGGTAAATTAGTTAATAGTGCAGTTGGATCATATTGACTAACAGGAATAGCATGATCAATCGCTTTTTCGATAGCAGGTAAATTTTGTGAGTAACGTTCACAAGCAAGTGAAATCGAATAACCTTCAGCACCAGCACGACCAGTACGCCCGATTCTATGTCTGTAATCATCACAGTCGTCGGGTAAGTCGTAATTAAAGACATGTGTTACATGAGGAATATGTAAACCTCGCGCAGCCACATCTGTTGCCACTAAAATATCTAAATCGCCTTGGGTAAATTGTTCAAGAATCGATAAACGTTTCTTTTGTGCAATATCACCAGTTAATAATCCAACCCGATGACCATCTGCAACTAAATGGCGCCATATTTTTTCACATGCAACTTTGGTATTGGCAAAAACAATACAACGATCAGGCCACTCTTCTTCAATTAGGGTTTGTAACAGCGCTAATTTATCTTCATTCGATGGGAAAAATAGCTCTTCTTTAATGCGATGGCCAATTTTTTGTTCTGGCTCTACTTCAACATATTGTGGATTATTCATATGCTCAAATGCTAATTCACGGACATTATGAGTGAGTGTTGCAGAAAATAGCATGGTTAATCGTTTTTGTGGGGGTGTCATGTGTCTAAAAATCCAACGAACATCCCGAATAAACCCTAAGTCAAACATACGGTCAGCTTCATCTAAAACAACAACTTGTATTGACTCAAGATTTATATAATTTTGTTTCGCATAATCGATTAAACGACCAGTGGTTGCGATGAGGATATCGACGCCAGCTGATAACATTTTTAATTGTTTATCATAACCATCACCACCAAATGCTAAACCTAGTTTTAGGCCTGTCTGTTCTGATAATACTTGAGCATCATGATAGATTTGCACAACTAGTTCGCGAGTTGGCGCGATAATGATTGCTCGAGGTTGGTTGGTTTGGTGATCGGGTAATGGTTGATGATTCAATAAATAATTAAACGTTGAGGCTAAAAACGCGATGGTTTTTCCTGTCCCTGTTTGTCCCTGCCCAGCAATATCAATTCCTTTTGTGGTTAACGGTAAAGTCTTTTCTTGAATTGGCGTACAATAAGTAAAGCCATTTTGCTCAAGTGCTTTTAGTACTAATGGATGTAAAGGAAATTGACTAAAAGTCGTTTTGGTGAGATAGGATTGAATCATTATGGTTTCAAAGTTAATTATCAAAGTTTGTTAATTATAGCATATTAGTCACACTGACATCACTAATAATTATCTCCTATTATAATAATTACTAGCGCGTGCTTTGAAAATATTTTAACATTTAAAACCATAAAAATTATATTATTATTGGAGATAATAAAATGAGTCATAATATTGTTGCGTTAACTGAAGCAAGTTTTGAGAAAACCATTAACGAAGCATCTAAACCCGTGCTAGTTGATTTTTGGGCTGAATGGTGTGGTCCGTGTAAAATGGTTGCGCCTATTTTAGAAGAAATAGCGCAAGAATATAGTGATCGTATCGTTATTGCTAAATTAAATGTTGAAGAAAATCCAAATATCGCGCCTAAATTTGGTATTCGCGGTATTCCTACATTACTTATTTTCAAAAATGGTGAAGTTGTTTCAACACAAGTTGGTGCATTATCTAAAGCTCAATTGAAAAGTTTTATTGAAGCACAACTGTAATAGTTGTGATTGCAGTCCTCACAAAATCAATAAAAAATAGTAATAAGAGTAATAAAAATTACTCTTATTATTGCTCAAATCAAGTGTGTTGTTATTTTCAATAACATAATTAAATATAGACAGACTACCTTTTTTAGTGTAAATTGCTAACTTCTTACGAAAGCTCCTTTCTGCAATCCATTGTTTTTATTGATTAAGTGGGTGAACAGTCTATATTTAAACGCATAATTATCATTGAAAACTTAGTAATTAATTGCGTTTGTATATTGTAAGAAAGAGATTTTTTTATTAATAAATGAAAGAAATATACAAAAATAGCAGTAATTGCAAACATATCAATTTTATCCTCAAGAATTTTTAAAATTATGAATTTAACTGAATTAAAAAACACTTCTGTTTCCGAGCTTGTAACGCTTGGCGAAAAAACAATGGGTCTTGAAAATCTTGCTCGTCTTAGAAAACAAGACATTATTTTTGCTATTTTAAAACAGCATGCCAAAAGTGGTGAAGATATATTTGGTGACGGTGTGCTTGAAATTTTGCAAGATGGATTTGGCTTTTTACGTTCTGCTGATAGTTCGTATTTAGCGGGTCCTGATGATATTTATGTATCACCTAGTCAAATTAGACGATTTAACTTGCGAACGGGCGATACCATTGCCGGTAAAATAAGACCACCTAAAGAAGGTGAACGTTATTTTGCTTTATTAAAAGTTAATGAAGTTAATCATGATAAACCTGAAGATGCCCGCAATAAAATCCTCTTTGAAAACTTAACTCCGCTTCACCCAAATTCTCGATTACGTATGGAACGAGGTAATGGTTCAACAGAAGATATCACAGCAAGAGTACTTGATTTAGCATCACCTATCGGTAAAGGTCAACGTGGTTTGATTGTTGCTCCACCGAAAGCAGGTAAAACCATGCTTCTGCAAAATATCGCACAAAGTTTAGCGGTAAATCATCCTGAATGTGAGTTAGTTGTCTTGATGATTGATGAACGTCCTGAAGAAGTTACCGAGATGCAACGTTTAGTTAAAGGTGAAGTGGTTGCTTCAACTTTTGATGAACCAGCAGCAAGACATGTTCAAGTTGCGGAAATGGTAATTGAACGAGCAAAACGTTTAGTTGAACATAAAAAAGATGTGATTATTCTATTAGACTCAATTACTCGTTTGGCACGTGCTTACAATACGGTTATTCCTTCATCGGGTAAAGTATTAACAGGTGGTGTGGATGCCAATGCTTTACATCGCCCTAAACGATTTTTTGGTGCAGCGCGTAATGTAGAAGAGGGTGGTAGTTTAACCATTATTGCAACCGCATTAATTGATACCGGTTCGAAAATGGACGAAGTTATTTACGAGGAGTTTAAAGGTACCGGTAATATGGAAGTACACTTATCTCGTAAAATTGCTGAGCGTCGTGTTTTCCCTGCTATTGATTTTAACCGCTCAGGTACACGTAAAGAAGATTTAATGACTTCACCTGACGAGCTACAAAAAATGTGGATTCTACGTAAGATCTTAAACCCAATGGGTGAGATTGATGCGATGGAATTCTTAATTGATAAATTAGCGATGACCAAAACCAATGATGAGTTTTTTGAAATGATGAAACGCTCATGATTTTGAAAGTTAATTAGCTTGTCAAAAATAAAATAGCCGTATTATATACTGATACGGCTTTTTTTATGGCAAAATATGAAAAAGTTTTATAAAACCCGTTTAAGTGTTAAGTTGTAAAGGCCTTATTATCAAGGTCATGTAAGATTATATAAAGGAGCCAAATCATGTCTAAACAACAAATCGGTGTTATTGGAATGGCAGTAATGGGGCGAAATCTTGCCCTCAATATTGAAAGCCGTGGATATACTGTCGCGATTTATAATCGTTCTAAAGATAAAACCGAGCAAGTGATGGCCGAACATCCCGATAAACAATTGGTTCCCCACTTTACGATTGAAGATTTTGTTGCATCATTAGAAAAACCGCGTCGTATTTTGATAATGGTACAAGCTGGTAAAGGAACGGATGCCGTAATTGATGAACTACGACCTTTATTAGATAAAGGCGACATTATTATTGATGGTGGTAATGCTTATTTTGAAGATACCATCCGTCGCAATAAAATGCTTTCAGATGAAGGGTTTAATTTTATTGGTACTGGTGTTTCTGGTGGTGAGGAAGGGGCGCTTAAAGGACCATCTATTATGCCTGGCGGTCAAAAAGAAGCATATGATTTAGTTGCACCAATATTAGAGAAAATCGCTGCTAAAGCTAACGGTGAACCATGTGTCACTTATATTGGACCTGATGGCGCAGGTCATTATGTGAAAATGGCTCATAATGGTATTGAGTATGGTGATATGCAGCTAATTGCTGAAAGCTATTCAGTATTAAAACATGTGGTCGGATTAGATAATGAGCAATTATCAAGTGTCTTTACTGACTGGAATAAGGGCGAGTTAAATAGTTATTTAATTGAAATTACGGCTGATATTTTTAAATATAAGGATGAACAAGGTCAATATCTGATTGATGTGATTTTAGATGCAGCAGGTAATAAAGGAACCGGTAAATGGACCAGCCAAAGTGCATTAGATTTAGGTGAACCTTTATCATTAATTACTGAATCAGTATTTGCCCGTTACATTTCGGCTATTAAAGATCAGCGAGTTGCTGCGGCAAAAATTTTAAAAGGACCACAACAAGTTACTTATACTGGTGATAAAAAAGAATTAATAGAAAAAGTACGTAAAGCGCTTTATATGAGTAAAATTATCTCTTATGCTCAAGGCTTTGCACAACTCAAAGCTGCATCAACTCATTATAATTGGCAGTTAAATTTTGGTGAAATTGCTAAAATATTTAGAGCAGGATGTATTATTCGTGCACAATTTTTACAAAAAATTACTGATGCTTATGCAGACAATAATGATATTGATAATTTGCTATTAACACCTTATTTTTCACAAACAACTCAAGCTTATCAGCAAGCATTACGTGATGTGGTTTGTTTAGCTGTTCAACAAGGTATTGCTGTGCCAACGCTCTCTGCTGCTATTGCTTATTACGATAGTTATCGTTCGCCTGTATTACCAGCGAATTTAATTCAAGCACAACGAGATTACTTTGGTGCACATACTTATAAACGTATAGACAAAGAAGGTGTATTTCACACTGATTGGTTAAATATTGAATCGTAATTGGTCGTAATACTGTTACATCTATTTTTTAGTTAGAGTGTAAGTATACCTTGCACTCTAATAAAAAATTCTTTCAATTCATCCTGCTTTATTAATCTCCTTTCTATTTTAAAAAATAAAAATTGTTGCGTGCATTAATCTTAGCATTGTCAAGTGATTTTATTTTTTTTAAATTGTAGAAAAACACAATATATGGTGTATAATCATAATATATTTACTATATATAGTGTCCGTCAAGCGATGTGAAAATCCCGGTGTATATCAAATTAAGTCTAATATTCTAATAAAGATTTAAGAAATCCCGATAATTATAATGAGTATTAACATTGATATATGACCCATATTAACCGCTAATAAACCATGAATATTGAGGAGTATATATGCCCGTAGTCATCAAACGTGATGGTTGTCAAACCGCATTTAATGAAGCTCGGATTAAAGATGCCATAGTCAAAGCAGCTGTTGCTGCTAATGTGAATGATCCTGATTATTGTGCTGCTGTTGCTCGCGTTGTGACTAATCAAATGACAGAACGTGAAAGTGTTGATATTAACGAAATTCAAAATGCAGTTGAAAATCAGTTAATGTCAGGGCCTTATAAAAAACTGGCAAGGACTTATATTGAATATCGACATGATCGTGACCGAGCGCGAGACCAACGTAGTCGTTTGACTCAAGATATTCGTGGCTTAATTGAACAGAGTAATGTTGCAATTTTGAATGAGAATGCTAATAAAGATAGTAAAGTTATTCCAACGCAACGCGATTTATTAGCCGGTATTGTAGCAAGGCATTATGCTAAACAATATTTATTACCAAAAGAAATATCACGCGCTCATGATTGTGGTGAAATTCATTATCATGATTTAGATTACGCACCATTTTTTCCTATGTTTAACTGTATGTTAATTGATTTAGATGGTATGTTGACCAATGGCTTTAAAATGGGTAATGCTGAAATTGAGCCACCAAAGTCGATTGCAACAGCGACAGCGGTCACGGCACAAATAATTGCACAGGTTGCGAGCCATATTTATGGTGGTACAACTATTAATCGTATCGATGAAGTGCTAGCAAAATTTGTTACCATCAGTTATCAAAAACATAAACAAATCGCTCAAGAGTGGGATATACCCAATCCAGAGGCATATGCAGAAAGCCGTACTCAAAAAGAGTGTTATGATGCATTTCAATCTTTAGAGTATGAAGTTAATACTTTACATACTGCTAATGGTCAAACTCCTTTTGTTACCTTTGGTTTTGGTTTAGGAACAAGTTGGGAATCACGTTTAATTCAAGAATCTATTCTAAAAGTTCGCATTAAGGGTTTAGGTAAAAATCATAAAACAGCCGTTTTCCCAAAATTGGTGTTTGCCATTAAAGATGGTATTAATCACAAACAAGGTGATATTAATTACGATATTAAAGCGCTAGCGTTAGAGTGCGCAAGTAAGCGTATGTATCCTGATATCTTGAATTACGATAAAGTGGTTGAAGTCACCGGATCATTTAAAACTCCAATGGGATGTCGAAGCTTTTTAGGTGTTTACGAAGAAGATGGTCAGCAAATTCACGATGGCCGTAATAATCTTGGCGTGATTAGTTTGAATCTGCCGCGTATTGCCATTGAAGCCCAAGGTGATGAATCTCGTTTCTGGCAGATTTTAGATAAGCGTTTAGAGTTATGTAAAGAAGCCTTAATGACACGTATTGCTCGTCTTGAAGGGGTAAAAGCTCGCGTCGCACCTATTTTATATATGGAAGGGGCTTGTGGTGTGAGATTAAAAGAAGATGATAGTGTTTGTGAAATATTCAAAAATGGTCGAGCTTCGATTTCTTTAGGCTATATTGGTATTCACGAAACATTAAATGCACTTTATGGAAATAAAACGCATCCATTTGATAATGATACATTACGCGAAAAAGGCGTAGCTATTGTTCAACGTTTACGACAAGCTGTGGAACAGTGGAAAGCTGAAACGGGTTATGGATTTAGTTTGTATAGTACGCCAAGTGAGAACCTGTGTGATCGTTTTTGTCGACTTGATACAGCTGAATTTGGTGTTATTCCAGGGGTAACTGACAAAGGTTATTATACAAATAGTTTTCATTTAGATGTAGAGAAGAAAGTTAATCCATACGAAAAAATAGAATTTGAAAAGCCTTATCCTGAAGTAGCTAATGGCGGATTCATTTGTTATGGTGAATACCCTAACATGATTAATAATGTTAAAGCATTAGAGGATGTCTGGGATTATAGTTATAGTCGAGTTCCTTATTATGGTACTAACACCCCGATTGATGAGTGCTATGAGTGTGGTTATACCGGTGAATTTTCGTGTACAAGTAAAGGTTTTGTTTGTCCTAGTTGTGGTAATCATGATTCGTCAAAAGTCTCTGTTACTCGCCGAGTTTGTGGCTATTTAGGTAGTCCTGATGCCCGTCCATTTAATGCCGGTAAACAAGAGGAAGTAAAACGACGAGTTAAACATTTGAACAATGGTCAAATTGGATAATGTTAATTAAATAGTTATGAATTATCATCGTTATTATCCTGTAGATGTTGTAAATGGTGAAGGTACGCGTTGCGTGCTGTTTGTCGCCGGTTGCGTACATCAGTGTGCTGGGTGTTATAACAAAAGTACATGGGGAATCAATTCAGGCGTACCTTTTACACAATCGCTTGAAGATCAAATTATCAAAGATCTGCAAGACACAGAGATTAAACGCCAAGGATTATCGCTTTCTGGTGGTGATCCTTTGCATCCACAAAATGTTCCAGCTATATTAAAATTAGTTCAACGGGTTAAATCAGAATGTATTAACAAAGATATTTGGCTATGGACGGGATATAAACTTGATGAATTAACCGCCGAGCAACAAGCAGTAGTGCCTTATATTGATGTATTAATTGATGGTAAATTTATTCAAGAACTTGCTGATCCTCGGCTGTTATGGCGAGGAAGCAGCAATCAAATCATACATCGATTTAAACAATAAAATTATTGGCCATTATTGCGATTTGTGTAAGTTTAAAAGATAAGAAATCGCTTCACGATAATTAATTTCTAGATTTTCACTGCTAGACGAGGTGATGTGTAAGTCAGTAATTTTGCCATTATCAATACCATAAACCCATCCGTGCAAATTAACTTTTTGACCGCGCTGCCATGCCGATTGAATAATGGTTGAGTGACCTAAATTATAAACTTGCTCAATGACGTTGAGTTCGCATAAGATATCTAATCGAATATGCGCTGGAAATTCACCAATAAGTGAGCTATATCGAAACCATAAATCTCGAATATGCAATAGCCAATTGTTAATTAAACCTAAATCCGGGTTTTCAACAGCTGAGCGTATTCCACCACATCCTAAATGGCCACAGACAATAATATCTTCAATTTTAAGTACATCAACGGCATATTGGACGACAGATAAACAATTGAGATCGGTATGAATGACTAAATTACCTACATTTCGATGGACAAATAATTCACCAGGTTGCAATTTAATCAGTTTTTCGGCCGGAACCCGGCTATCAGAACAGCCGATCCATAAAAATTTAGGATTTTGGGCAATTGCTAGTTGTTTAAAAAATTCGGGATCTTCTTGCTCAATTTTTTCTGACCACTCGTGATTAAAACGAATTAAATCGTTTACATTTACCATTCATCTATTCCTTTAATATTTCATTATTATAAGATTGTGTTATTTTTGAAAATAAACTTTATATTATTTAATTGGTTTCAATGTGTTGGATTTTAATTTTCATTATTAATTTTCGCCACATTGGTGTGGTTAAAATTTTAGCCTTGATGATTTTGCTGTATAATTTTAAACGTAATAGTAGTGTTTTTTGGTAATACAGTTTATTGGGTTTTGCTTGGCCGCTATTTAATATTTTACTTAGAATCTCAGCGCTATCGAGTGCATAGCTAATTCCTTCCAAAGAACTTGCACTAATAAAACCAGCCGCTTCACCGATTAAAAATATGTTTTCATTGCCCGTGTAAAAATCACGTAAACGATTTGGATAGATAACTAGACATTTTTCAGTTTTGACTAAATCACTAAAAATAAAACCTTGTTGCGTTAATTTTTGTTTCAACTTTTCGAAATGTTGATTTGCTTCTTTTTTTGCAAAGGCTCCACCTAAAATAAAGTAACCATCTTTAGACATACTCCATGCATAACAGTTAGTTAAATTGTTGTCAAAAATGCACGAATAAAAAGGTGTAGTATGTTTTTCAGCAAACCATTGCTGAATAGCGACATATTGTCTGATGGAATGTTTAGGGTAACGCATTCGCCTTACAATGGAATTAGCCCCATCAGCACCTACGACATATTGAGCAGTGAATTTTTGTTCTCTATTATTTTCATCAACATAAGTGACTTGGTATCCATCAATGATTCTTCTTACTTCTTTGCATAACGTATTATGTAAAACAGTAACGGTTTCGGGAATGAGTGACTTTAGCCATAGATCAAACTTATGTCGATTAAAGCTGATATAACTGCGTTGATAATTACGAACTAGTTGAGTTTGCAAATCGATGGTTTTAACGCTAAATATTTGTGGATCGGTTAAAATGTCAGCAGGTATGTTTAATTTTTGTCTGACAAAAGATTTTTGAGCATCATTTGCCAGTAATCCACCACATGGTTTATGAAAGCCATCATGACCTGTTTGGTTTTTTTTGTCTAATGCAATAATTTTAAATGAAGGACTAAGTAATCGTGCCAACGTACTACCAGCAGGCCCTAGACCAATAATTGCAATATCGTAATCCATAAAATTATGTTATTTGCCCTATCAATTTTTGACTAATGTTATATTATCACATTTAAAGTGAAATGTGGCTAATCAAGGACGAGAATAGGGTAAGTTAGGTATCGTTGACATAGTATTCATTAAGCTATATGGATATATAATCCCATATAGCTAAGTTAAAATTGGCTATATTTAACTGGCAACGGTTGTCAAAAAAGCTTGGTTTAATTCTTCAAAGGGTAAAGTTCGGCTAATTATGACTAAACGTGATAGTTTTTCTGCCGAATCTTGCCAGGGTGAACCATAATCAAAGCCAACGACTTTGTGGACACCTTGAACAATTAAGCGTTGTGGATTATTTTTGATAGCAAGCACACCTTTGTATCGTAGCATGTCATTGCCGTATTGCTCGACTAAATTTTCCATAAAAGAGCCAATTTTTTTGATATCAAGTTCACCTGCTTCAAAAAGATAAGAGCAAATATCATCATCCCATGATTGAGTTTGCTTTTGTCGAGGCAGAACAGTGAAATCGGCCATAAATTTTTTGGCGGGATTAATTACAAAAAAGCCTCTATTAATATTTAGATCATCAGTTAGATCAAAAGCATGTATATCAATCCACTGTGATTTAGGTATTTGTCCATTTACGGCCTCAATGATTGTGGCTTTATGGTTGATGTTGTTAATTCGATTAATCACTTTTAGTTTTTCTGAATTACTAACGCAGTCAGTTTTAGTCACAATAATGCGATCTGCAAACCCAATTTGTGAAAGCGTGACGCGATGCGCATCAAGATGCTGTAAAATATGTTGGGCATCGACTAAAGTAATAATTGCATCAAGTTGAAAGCTTTGACGAATCAAATCATCAATAAAAAATAGTTGAATAATTGGTGCAGGATCGGCAAGTCCGGTCGTTTCAATTATTAACCGATCAAATAGTAACTCTCCTGCTATGCGCTGAGCGTGTAATTGGTATAAGGCATTGGTTAGCTCTCCTTGTACGGTACAACAGATACATCCATTAGTCATTTCAACAATTTTAATATCGGTTGTTACATTTAGCAGATGGCTATCAACGTTTATCGGGCCAAACTCATTTTCGATAATAATTATTTTTTCGTTAGGATTCTCTGCTAACAAATGATTAATTAATGTAGTTTTACCTGAACCTAAAAATCCAGTTAATAAAGTGACAGGTATTGTGGGGGAGCTGGTTTGTATTGTCATTTCTTCCATTCTTTACTATTTAGCAACTAGCAACATTTGAATCCGCCTTTACCACCGTAACGTGCATCTTGCCGCTCTTTAAAAAACTCTTCATAAGTCATAGGCGTTTGTTCTGGGTGGGTAAGTTTCATATGTTGAACATAAGTATCATAATCTGGAATACCGACCATAAGTTTAGCTGCTTGGCCTAGATATTTTCCTGCTTTGGCGATTGAATCAAACATATTTTATCTCTTATTAGCTAAAGATATTGATAAGTAGATCTTATTTCTTAATTATAATCTGTGACGCATAAATCACTAATTATCGTTGATTCACTATAAAGTGCTAATTTGTTTGAGTCAATTGCTGATTAATACTAATTTATACAATAATATAAAAGCTTAAAAGCAATTTTAATTTTGATTGATTAAATTCAAGTGGTGATGTTTTAAAAAAGGTTTCAATAAATTGATTTATCTATGAGTAAATAACTTTTATAATATCGGGCAATTTAATTCTAATAAGAGTCTATAATGGAAAAGTTTCACCTTACTGGCCCAACTTCTTTAAATGGTGAAGTTGTGATTTCTGGGGCTAAAAATGCAGCCCTACCTATTTTATTTGCTGCAATTTTAGCTGAAAAACCCGTTGAAATTCAAAATATCCCTAAGTTAAAAGATATTGATACGACGTTAGAATTACTCAGTCAGTTAGGTGTGAAATGTACCCGCAATGGCTCGATTCATTTAGATGCAGGGCAAGTTAATAATTATTGCGCACCTTATGAGCTAGTCAAAACTATGCGTGCATCAATTTGGGCATTAGGTCCATTAGTTGCTCGATTTGGTCATGGTCAAGTATCTTTACCTGGGGGATGTGCTATTGGCGCTCGACCTGTTGATTTACATATTATTGGCTTGCAACAATTAGGGGCTACAATTACTCTTGATGAGGGGTACGTTAAAGCAACTGTCGATGGTCGATTAAAAGGTGCACATATCGTAATGGATAAAGTCAGCGTTGGTGCTACTGTGACTATTATGTCAGCTGCAACCTTAGCGGAAGGAAAAACGATAATCGAAAATGCTGCCTGTGAACCTGAAATTGTTGATACTGCTAAATTTTTAAATACGTTAGGTGCTAAAATCTCGGGTGCTGGTACCGTGCGTATTGAGATAGAAGGCGTAGAGCGATTAGGCGGCGGCGTACATGAAGTGGTTTCAGATCGCATCGAGACCGGTACCTTTTTGGTTGCAGCAGCGATATCAAAAGGTAAAATTACCTGTCGTAAAACAGATCCAAAATTGCTTGATGCTGTATTATCTAAATTGAAAGAAGCGGGCGCTGATATTCAAATCGGTGATGACTGGATTTGCCTAGATATGCAAGGTAAACAGCTTAATGCAGTAAATATCCATACTGCACCTTATCCTGGGTTTCCAACTGATATGCAAGCTCAATTCTCTTTACTCAATATGGTTGCTAAAGGCACAGGAATTATTAAAGAAACAATTTTTGAAAACCGATTTATGCATGTTCCTGAACTTATTCGAATGGGTGCTAGAGCCGAAATTGAAGGTAACACTTTAATCACGCATGGTGTGGATAAACTAAGTGGTGCCCAAGTTATGGCAACTGATTTACGCGCTTCAGCTAGTTTGGTTTTAGCCGGTTGTATTGCTGAAGGTTCGACATTGGTTGATCGTATTTATCATATAGATCGTGGTTATGATAATATTGAAGATAAACTTAGAAAACTAGGCGCTCATATTGAAAGAACCAAGTAGTTTTTGAATTAAAAATAGTTGTTAATACAACGTAAGTTAGTGAAGGAGTTTAATCGTGACAAAACAAGCTTTGGTCTGTTTATCAAATGGTTGTGAAGAAACAGAGGCTGTAACAACAATTGACCTTTTAACACGAGCGGGTATTAATGTTACCACAGCAAGTATTTCGCAGGATAGAGAGGTGCATTGCTCAAGAGGGGTGACTATTTTAGCTCAAAAAACTTGGCTTGAAGTTAAAGAACTTAATTTTGATGTTGTTATTTTACCTGGTGGATTAAAAGGTGCAGAAAATTTTCGTGATTGTCCTGCTCTTATCGAAAAACTACAGCAAACCCATCAAGCAGGACATATCGTTGCTGCGATCTGTGCTTCACCAGCAATGGTTTTACAGCATCATCATTTATTTCCTAACGCTTATATGACTGGGTATCCAACAACGAAAGATGCCTTTCAACTTTGGAAAGATGAAAGAGTTTATTTTGATCAAAAAAATAACGTGATTACCAGTCAAGGTCCTGCAACATCAATTGATTTTGCGTTAAAAATTATTGATGTTTTACTCGGTCGAAAAAAAACCGCTGAAGTTGCACAGCAACTTGTTCTACCATCAGGTATTGAAAGCTATCAATAGGTATCAAATGTCAAATTCACATTTGTATGAAAAGTTAGTAAAACGCGCGACACTTAGTGCGGTTTTAATTTCTATTATTTTGATCATAATAAAACTGCTAACTTGTTGGCTTACAGGATCAATAAGTTTGTTGGCATCTTTATTAGATTCCAGTATTGATTTGCTTGCTTCAGGATTGAATTTTTTTTTGGTTCGTTATGCGTTAAAGCCGGCAGATGATGATCATACTTTTGGACATGGTAAAGCTGAATCACTAGCAGCTTTAGCACAAAGTACTTTTATTATAGGATCGGCAACAATTGTATTGTTGTCGAGTGTAAAATCAGTTATATCGCCTAGTGAAATTCAGGTTCCTTTACTCGGTATTATTATCTCAATTATATCAACTGTCATAACTGCATTTTTAGTCTTATATCAAAAGTACGTCATAAAATTGACAAGAAGTAAAGCAATTGAAGCTGATATGTTGCATTATTCTTCGGATATGTTAATGAATATTGCTGTCATATTTGCTTTAGCTTTAAGTTGGTATGGCGTGACTTATGCTGATGCTTTCTTTGCTTTCTTTATTGCTTTGTATATTTGCTATAACGCTTATCAAATAGCTTATAATGCTATTCAAGATTTACTCGATCGCGCTTTACCGGATAGTGATAATGCCAAAATTGCTGAAATTATTGCTACCTATCCCGATGTACGTGGTTTTCACGATCTTAAAACCAGACAAGCTGGACCATTAAAATTTATTCAATTACATCTTGAACTTGATGATGATATGCCTTTAATCCAAGCTCATGCTATTGCCGATAGTGTTGAAAAACGTCTTTCAGAAGAGTTCTCACCGGCAACGGTCATTATCCATCAAGATCCTATTTCTGTTGTTCCTATCGAAATGATGCAGTAGACAATTTCAGCAAAATAGCTTTTATCATCTATTGTTAGATATCTGTTTAAACTCTATAATAGTTAAAATTTAATTAGTTGGAGTTATTTTGTATGATAAAAAAAATAGGTATTTTAACGAGTGGTGGTGATGCTCCGGGAATGAATGCTGCTATTCGAGGAGTAGTTAGAACTGCATTAACAGAAGGTTTAGATGTTTATGGTGTTTATGATGGTTATTTAGGGCTGTGTGAGGATCGCATATCTCAACTTGATCGTTATAGTGTTTCCGATATTATCACTCGTGGTGGTACTTTCTTAGGCTCAGCTAGATTTCCTGAGTTTAAAGATAAAGAAGTAAGACAAAAAGGTATCGCGAATTTAAAAAAACATGGTATCGATGCATTAGTGGTTATCGGTGGTGATGGTTCTTATATGGGAGCTATGCGACTAACCGAAGAAGGTTTTCCATGTATTGGTTTACCTGGTACTATCGATAACGATATTCGTGGTACTGATTATACTATTGGTTATTTCACTGCATTAAGTACAGCGGTTGAAGCTATTGATAGACTGCGTGATACTTGTTCATCACATCATCGAATTTCTGTTATTGAAATTATGGGGCGCGATTGTGGTGATCTAACCTTAAATGCAGCCGTAGCTGGTGGGTGTGAGTTTATGATCATTCCTGAGGTTTCTTATACTAAAGAAGATTTGATTGAAGAAATCAAATTAGGCTTTGCTAAAGGTAAGAGACATGCAATTGTCACTGTCACTGAGCATATGTGTGATGTTAATCAGCTAGCTAAAGACATTGAAGATGCGGTAGATCATGAAACTCGTGCTACTGTATTAGGACATGTACAACGCGGTGGAAGTCCTGTTCCTTATGATCGTATACTTGGCTCACGTATGGGCGCATATGCCGTTCAATTACTTCTGGAAGGACATGCAGGTAGAAGCGTCGGTGTGCAAAATGGTAAGTTAGTTCATCATGATATTATTGATGCAATTAACAATATGAAACGACCATTTGATATGGATCTTTATAATACAGCAAAACGTCTTTTCTAGCGGTGAGTTTGATCCCGTACGATTAATGGTATTATGAAAATAAAACATTTTAGGTGAATGCTTATTGGTAATAATTTAACCAAATAAGTATTCACTTTTTTTATTGAAGTTCTTAGTCATCAACTTATAAAATGAAGTTAGTTCGTTATTATTAAAATAATAGTCTTTACAAAAGTGCAAATTAACTGGTTTATGCACCACTTTAGTCATTAGCATTGATATATGCTTCAATAAAGTTTCATTTAATTATTATCAACTATACGTAATTAATTATTGAACAGGGGATAAATAATGGCATTAAATTATTTAGAAGATCATGAGCGTTTTTATGTTTGTGATGCTAACAATAAGCAAATAGCAGAAATGACGTTTACTAGAGTTGGTCAAAATAAAGCAACAATTAATCATACTTATATTGATCCTGAATATCGTGGCAAGGGGATTGCAGATAAATTATTAAATCTGGTTGTGACCAAATTGCAACAAGAACAACGTGAAATTATTCCTATCTGTTCTTATGCAGCTAAAAAATTGATGAAATAATACTGGAACCATATTCAACTAAATTAAAAAATTTGAATCAAATACTGTCAAGTTTTATTTTGATTATTATTTTTTTCAAATTTAGTTATAGTTAAGTGAATATGTGCTAATGTATAACAATTTCCTAAACGTAGAATTTCGATATTTAAGATGGAATCTGCAAAATCACAAAAAATTCACTCAATCCACGTTTTACGTGGTGTTGCGATTATCATGATTGTTTTTAGTCACTGTTTAGGTGTGTTTAAAAATAGTAATTTAATTGCAAACAGTTACTTGTTTTCTTTTTTAAATCTATTTGCCTTTAATTTCACAACATTTTTTGTGCTTATTGCCGGATTTTTATTTCAACATTTGACTTATAAATTTAATACTAAAACTTACTATTTATCGAAATTTAAAACAGTAGTATGCCCATATATTTCAGTCTCTATTTTTTGTTTTCTGTTTTTTCATTATCAATATTTATCTGATTTACCGTGGATTTCATCAACAGAGCCTAGCATATTAAGCACAATAACCAAAATGATGTTGACTGGAACACAGTTATTACCGTTATGGTTTATGCCAATGATTATTATTATTTATTTAATGGCTCCTTTATTGTATATGTGGTCACAAAAAAATTTAATTGTTGCTGGCTTAATGTCTATGTTTTGGGTCGTGATTTTTACCAAACCTGATTTTACTCAGCCTATTTTAAATTTGTTGCATTATGGTCCGGTTTATCTAATTGGTATGATGATTAAGCAAAATTATCAAACTATTATGAAGGCAGTGAAAGATAACCTATTTTTGTTTATATCCTTTTTCTGTTTATGCTTTTTTGTGCCGTTTGCTTATCGATATATTAGCCAGTTGGGCATTGAAAATCTTTATTTTGATACATTGCAAAAAATTATTTTGTTCATATTAGCGCTCTATTTATTAGATCCACTAAATCATAAAAACAACGATGGTCGAGTTTATAAATTTTTCTCTTACATGGCTAATATCAGCTTTCCAATTTATTTTATTCATGAAATTATCGTACTAGAACTAGAGCAGCAAGTGATTAATTCACCTATAGGAGATGTCATTAAGACTGATAATGGTCAGCTCGCATCATTAGGAGCAATTAGCTTTTTAGTATTAACATTATCTATTAGTATTGTTATAGCTAATGCAATAAAACTTATCTTTAAAGATAAAGCTAAATTTTTTATTGGGGGAAGTCGCTAATCTTCAATTATTCGCATTGAAATTCAGCGCTTATTAGATATTTGTTATTATTTGACGGTACAGTAAGCGCTTTGCAATCAGAAACATAAATAGCTTTTTTAGTTAATTGAATACTATTTTCATACTGGCAAACGAAGTAAATCCAATCATTGAATCCCTGATTATAAGAATTTAAATCTTTCCAATGATAATTTCTATTGCCCTTGTTTTCAGAGGGTATGGGTTTATCATTATTATAAAGATTAATGCTAGTTAGATGTGCTTTTGGTTTAGTAAAAGCATTCACGTCGATATTAAAAGGTAAAGGACGATTATGCTCTAATACAACTGAATCAATATAAACCACTTCAGGACAATCAAATACCATTTCATCAGCATAACTATTGAACGTAAAAAGTAGACCAGTAGTTAATAATACAAACTTCTTCATTGTTTAACCCAATATCTTATTAAGCTTTCTATTATTATCAGATAATACGAGGATATTAATTCCTGTTCAAGTTAATAAGCTAATATTAAAGTAATAAATTATTTTTGAATAAACTTATTAATGATTATTTATTTTACGATAATTGTCTATACAACAATTAAATTGAGCAAATAAAACACAAACAGAAAAAAAATAGCAATAAACACTTGCAGGAAAATTTAAAGTGCCTATAATGCGCATCCACTGACACGGCGTTAGTGAAAAACAAACGAAGAAGGTGTTAGAGAGCAAGATCAAAAATATTGAAAAAAGATCTTGACGAATAAAAAGGTGTAGCGTAGTATACG